>NZ_RAWP01000064.1:0-54956 GCF_003668935.1 Corallococcus sp. AB032C
GGGGGTGGGAGACCGGGTGTCCCAGGCTCCAAAGGCGCGCTCCAGGAGGGCGTCGCTGGAGAGGCCGGGACTGGCCTTGGCGGCTTCCACGTCCAGGCCCTCGCCGTGGCCTCGGCCCTGACCTTCGAAGAGGACCTGGGGTCCGTCGAAGGAGGCTCGCTGGGGGCAGGACGGGAGCTTCAAGCCGGCGCGCAGCGTGTCGCACGGGAGGGAGCGCGCGTCCTCGTAGGGCGCGGCGGGGGTGCCTTCGGTGCGCAGGTAGCGCACGCGGCCGGACTCGAAGCGCAGGGAGACGAGGTTCGTGCCCAGCAGGGCCTCCACCTCGGTCCGGGTGCGGGCTTCGCGCCACGGGGTGTCGCCGCCCTGCGAGAACGTGAGCCAGACGTCCCACTTCAAGGCTGGGAGCTGGAGGGCGCGGGTCTCTTCCGGGCGGATGCGCACGGTGCCTCGGAAGGCCTGGCAGTGGGTGGTGTCGCAGAGGGCGCGGCCGGGGTGGCGGGTGTCGGCGTGGCGCTCGTTGTGCGCGGCGACGCGGGCCAGCGCGACGCGGGCTTCGCCCTTGAGCGTGACGTCCTCGGCGGCGACGACTCCCGCGGTGTACTGCACGCGCGTGGTGCGGAAGACGAAGTCGGAGCCGCGCCGGGCCTTGAGGGCGCTGGGCGTGGTGGGCACGCCGGGTGGCGGGCGATACGGCGGAGGCGTGGACCAGGTGAAGACGCCCGCGTAGTCGCGGCCACCATCGGGGCCATCCGGGAAGCGTACGCGCCACGGACTGCCCAGGCAGACGGCGGGGCCCTTCGCGGTGAGCGCGTCCAGGCGCGAGAAGTCCGGTGGCGCGGCGCGTGGGGTGCCGTCATCGAGCGAGAAGCCGGCGCCCGAGCAGCGGGCCTCCACGGTCGCGGAGGGCAACAGGCCGAGCACCTGCACTCGCGCGGCCTCCAGTCCCGCCTGGCGGCGCACGCGGGTGAGGAGCGCGGGGAGCTCATCCACGAAGTGCCGGGGCATCTTGCCGGGCCGCACGATGACGGCGACGAGGTCCGCGTCCACGGCGGCGATCCATCCGAACTGCGGGCGGCTCGCGGCGTCGCGCACGGTGCCCGTCTTGGTGGCGACGCCCTTGAGGGCCTTCGACGTGGAGAGGCCGCTGAGCGTGCCTTCGTCCACGTTGCCGGTGAGGAGCGCGAGCACATCCGGCCGCGCCTCCGCGAGCAGCCGGTATGCCTGCGCCATGCCCCACGGAGACAGCCCATGCGCGGAGCGGAGCCCGATGGCCTCCGTCATGTCCGAGGGCAGACCGGTGAGCCCCACTGCGGACAGCACCGGGCCCCAGACACCAAAGGCCTTCGGCGCGAGGCCCGTGGCCTCCCAGTCCAGGAACCAGCCGTTGCACGAGCGCAGGAGCGCGAGCCGCGCATCCACCTTCGGAGGCAGGCCCGCGCCGCAAGCCCACTCCTGCACGCCCTGGCGCGGCGCGAGCAGTGGGGGCGCATCTTCGTTCGAGGCAAGAGCCGTCCCCGCCGCGTACAGGAACGGCTTGAGCGCGGAGCCATAGGGCACCGCGCGACGCACGTCGCCCTCCGAGAACAACACCTCTCCCGAGTGCCGGCTCACCACCACCGTGGCCGACTCGGGCGCGAGCAGCGCCACGTCGGCCAGCTCCTCCACCGTCAGGGGCGCTGCCCATCGCGCTCCGTCATGACACTGGCGCAGCCTGCGAGTCAGCGCGGCGGGAAACCCCGTGTGCTCACCCAGGATGCGCGCGAGTCCCTTCCTCGCCCGAGGCGTGTCCACCGCTGGCGCGCTCGCCACCTCCTTCGCCGCGCGCGACAGCGATTGATAGGGACCGTCACGCCACGCGGGCAGCTCACCGCTCACCGTCAGCGCGAAGGCTTCGTGGAAGAGCCGGTCCTCACTGGACGCGGGACAGGCCCACCACAGCAACTGGTGCGCCAGCTCATGCCGCAGCGCCGTGCGCGTCTTCGCGTCCAGCACGCCGGGCGTGTTCTGCCGCAGCTCCACCACGCCGGGCCGGCCCTGCGCGTTGCGCTCGGGAGTCAGCGACGTGCCCTTCTGAATCGTCACGGTGGCGGGGGCCCTCGTGGGAAGGCCACCCGCCTGCGCCGCGTACTGCGTCTCCAGCGACGTCCAGGCGGCCTGGGCCTCACGGCGCAGGTCCGCCTCTGGCGTCACATCCCCCCGCGTGACGAAGGTGGGCGAAGCCGACAACAGCACGGCGACGGCGACGGCCCACCCCATGGGCTACAGGTCACTCACGGACGTCTTCGAGGGCACCACCTTCAACACGTCCGACGCCGTGCGGCCCCGGATGCGCGCCGAGTACATGTCCTCGATGGTCGCGGGCGGCGCCGCGAACGTGCCCGCGAACTGCGCGCGCATCACGTAGCCCACCGTGCGCGGACTGTCGCTCCACCACGCCGGCTCCTCGAAGAAGAACGTCGCATGCGAGGGGTCCAACTGCCGGCGCTTGAGCGCCTCCGGAGCCAGCGGCAGCGAGTGCGGCGGACCGCGGAAGGACTTGTCCTCCTGGAGCGGAACGAAGCCCGCCGGCACCGCGTCCTCCACCACGTAGTACGCCGAGCGCGCCCGGTTCTCCCCGCGCGCGTCCAGCGTCAGCTCCACGTAGACCTCTTCGCCCTGCGTCACCTGCACGCCCGCGTCCAGCTTCACCTTCCCGCCCTCGCGCAGCACGTAGTACGCGCGCACCACGGACATCCCGTTCACGCGCGGCTGCACGTCCTTGAGCGGCGTCATCGCGGCGGCGCGCAGCGTGGCCACGCCGTCGAAGCCACCCACGTCCACCGTGCGAGTCCCCGCCGGCAGCGTGGCCACCAGGCCCATGCCGCGCGCCGAGAACTTCACCGGCGCCGAAGCGCCCTTCACCTCCGGCGGCGCCATGCCCTTGAACGCCTTCGCGTCGCGCTCCACCAGCCAGAGCGAGTGCAACAGCGCCGTGCTCCGGTCGAAGGTGGACAGGCCCGGCTCGCTCAGCATCTCCAGGATGCGCTTGCGCGCGCGCGTGACATCCAGCGACCCGAACGACGCCGCGTGCGCGGTGATGGCGGTGAGGCCCACGCGCCGCAGCGGGAAGCGGTAGAACGCCTCGGACATCTCCGCGTCGCTCCGGAGCCCCGCGAGCTTCGCGAAGCCCTCGCCGCTCTCCTTCACCAGCCCCTGGATGCGCCCCTGGAGGCCGGGCTCCTTCATCACGCCCGCCTTCTCCGCGGCCAGCACCGCGAGCGCCAACGGGTACAAATCCCCCGGCTTCGCGGCCTCCACCAGCGCGCGCACCCGAGCCGCCTGACGCGGACCCTGCAGGCGCGCGAGCACGTAGGCGCGCGTCGCGTCGTACTCCGTCGACAGGCCCTCCTGCGCCTCCAGCCACTTCGCGCTCTCCTGGATGCGCGCGTCGTCGCGGTCCACCAGCCCCGCTTCGGACGCGTACGCCAGGCCGTCCAGCGCGATGAGCGTGAGCGGCAGGCTGGGCTCGCTGTAGCCGCCGAACCAGGTGAAGCCACCGCCCTTCACCGCCAGCCCCAGGATGCGGGCCGTGCCCTGCACGGAGCGGCTGCGCGCCTCCGCCAGCAGCGCCTGCGAGTCCGTGTCGAGCTTGTCCAGCGCGCCCGCCTTCTGGAGCACCTGGTACACCGCCACGTTGGGCACCGTCGTGGAGACCAGCTGCTCCAGGCACCCGTACGGATACGTGAGCAGCTCGCGCACGTTGGAGAGCACCGCGTCCACCGTGGACGGCTGGAGCACCAGCTCCACGCGCGTCAACGCGGACGCCTCCGGGGCCTCCAGCGCCAGCGCGCCGCCGCCCCACGCGCTCACCTGCACCGCGTCCTCCACGGCGGCCGGGGCCACGTCGAAGCGCTTCAGGTCGCGCAGAGGATCCTTGCCGCCCACCACGTCCACGGAGAGCTCCGCGGGGCCCGTCTTCGACGCGTGCAGCGTCACCGGAACCACCTGCTCGCCGCCCTCGCCCAGCTCCACCTTGCGCTGGAGCGCGTCCGCCTGGAGCGCGCCGCCCGGCTGCAACCGCACGTCCAGCACCTGGCTGCCCTTGGACTTCGTCCCCGCGGCCAGCCGCACGGACGCGAGCGCCTCGTCGCCCTCGCGCAGGAACTGCGGCAGCGCCGCGTAGACGTTCAGCCCGCCGCGCGTGGCGAACTCCGCCGTGCCTTCACCGAAGCGGCCGGACGTGTCCGCCGCCACCGCCGTCACCACCCACAGCGTCTGGTTGGAGGGCAGCGTGAAGCGCACCGTCGCGCGCCCGTCCCGGTCCGTCACCACCGCGGGGTCCCAGTGCGCCGTGTCCTTCTCCAGGTCCTTCGCGCTGCGGGTGGGCGGCTTGATGGACGCGAACGCGTGGTCGGGCAGCCCCGCCATCTTGCGCGCCAGCTGCTCGCCGTAGCCGTAGCCCTGGAACTCCGCCGAGTAGAAGTTCGTCACGTTGTCGCGCGCCGGCGGATAGAAGAAGTCCAGCACGCCAGGGCGGAACTCGGACTGGATGGCGTAGACGGCCTTGTCCACCACGCCCACGGACAGCTGCGCGGACACGCCGTTGCCGTCGCTATCGGTGACGCGCACGTCGATGGCCTGCTCCGTGAGCGGCAGCGCCTCCGCGCGGCGAGGCTGCAGCGCCACCGTGAGCGTGCGCTCCTTGGGCACCACGCGGAACGCCACCGTGCGCTCCTCCCAGCGGCCCGTCGCCGTGGGGTACGCCACGGACGCGTACACCGCGCTGCCGAAGCGCTTCTCCACCGGGAAGGAGTGCACCAGCGTGCGGCCCTTCAACCGCACCACCGCGGTGCCGTACAGGTTCGCGCCCGTCAGCGTCACCCACACGGGCCCCACGTCCTTGCCGTCCTGGCCCCAGCCGTCCGGCATGAGCGCCACCAGCTTCGCGCTGTCCCCCGGCTCCAGCGTGCCGGACAGCGACGCGAGCGTGAGGTTGGGCACCTGCGCCACGGGCTCGTCCGCGCCGCCGATGACGAGCAGCGACTCCTCGCCCGTCCACTCCTCGCCCTTCTTGTCCTTCACCGTCACGCGAGCAAGCACCCGGCCCACGTCCGTGGTGGGCACCTTCTGGCGCGACGTGCCGTCCTGCTGCGTGGTGAAGGTCTGCGTGCCCAGCGTCTTCTCGCTGCCGTCCGCGCGGACCAGCACGAAGTCCACCTCGCCCGTGGTGACGCCGTAGCCCTTGCCGGACAGCGTGGTGGCGCGCACGGACAGCTGCGCGTCCGAGCCCTTCTGCACCACCGCGTCCGAGAACCGCGCCACGCCCAGCACCTCCACCTTCGACAGGAAGAAGGCGGCGGTGCCGGTGGCGAACGTCTCCTGATCATCCCGCGCGCGCACGGTGAGGCTGTAGCGGTACGGCAGCCGGTCCTCGCCCGCGCCGAGCGGGGGTACGGCGACCTCCACCTGGGCCTCGCCCTCCGCGTCGAACTCGCTCGCGGAGGACCACGGGTCGCCCGCGGCCTGGCGCTCCGCGATGGACGAGTACAGCCGCTCCGGCACGCTCAGCTTGCCCTCGCTGCTGGAGGCCGAGCCGTACGTCACCGCGCTGCCCTGGCCGCCGCGGCCGGAGTCGTCCACCCACGCGGGCGCGTCCAGCAGGCTGCGGTAGAGGAACACCTCGTACTTCGCGCCCTTGGGAACGCCGCCCGCGTAGCGGCGCGCGCGCACCGTCACGCTCACCGTCTGGCCGGGCACCACCGTCTCCGACGCGGGCTGCACCTCCAGGTAGAACGTGGGCTTCACGTAGTCCTGCACGCGCGCCTCGCCCTGGTGGGGGTGCTCGTCCAGGTCCGCCTCGATGCGCAGCACGCCCGTGCCCAGGTCGGCCGGCACCTTCAGCGTGCCGTTGAACGCGCCGAACTCATCCACCGCCGCGCGAGTGATGATTTCACGGCCCTCCTGCGACATCAGCTTCACGCGCACGTCGCGCTTCTTCGGCGTGAAGAGCCGCGCGAGGAACGTGTCCGGCTGACGGACGAGCCCGCGGAACTTCACCTCGTTGCCCGGCTTGTAGACGGGCCGGTCGCTGTAGATGAACACGTCCGGCGCCACCGCCAGCGTGGAGTAGAAGTCCGTGTCCACGATGGCCGTGTCCTTCCCGGACGTCACCGTCGCGATGATGCGCGGCTCCGTCACCGCCAGCGTCACCTCGCCCTTGTCGTCCGTGGTGCCCGCGGGGCCCTTGCCCGTGGGCAGGTACACCTGCACCTGCGCCTTCGCGCGCGGCTGCTGATCCCGTCCCGCCACACGCACCAGCACCTGGCCGTCGGTCTGCTTGAGCTGCACGGTGACGTCGCTGACGACGAGCACCACCTGCCCCTCCACCCGGCCCTGCACCAGCTGGAGCACATAGGTGCCCGCGGGCAGCGGCGCGAGCAGCACGCGGCGCTCCTGGAAGCCGCTGCTTCGGTCACCCGTGTCGAAGCCCGGCACGTTGAAGTCCCGGTTCTCGCCGCCCAGGTCCAGGTTGAGCCACTGGCTGCGCACCACGGAGAAGCCCGGCGGCGTGCCCACCAGCTTCTCCGGCCCCTCGGCCACCTTCGCCAGCGGCTCGCTGGACGAGGACTCTCCCGGCGGCGGCGGCAGCGACGTCCCCACCTCCTGGCGGAAGTCGGGCGACAGCGCCTCCATCAGCACGATGCCCGGCGAGCGCACCGCGTTGAGGCCGCGGCTCAGGCCACGGCCCGGGTTGAGCAACGTGGGCGGCGTCTCGTACGCGCGCCGCAGGTCGCCCTGCGCGCGGATGAACGCGTCCAGGTTCGCGGGCTGGAGCACGCGCAGCTCGACGGGGCCCTTGTCCTCGAAGGCGACGTCCACCGCCACCGGCTCACTGCTGCCGTAGGAGCGGGGGACGGTGATGTAGAGCGGCTTGGCCAGCGCCACGCCGGACAACAGGAGCGCGGCCAATGCCGCGAAACGCACGAAGGTCTTCATGTCCCGAACCCTTCCGACAGCATGACGTAGCCCTGCACGTTGCCGCGGAAGCCCAGGTACGGCAGGGCCTCCAGGTCGCGGCGGGCCGCTTCGATTTCAGGGGGCAGCGCCTTGGGCAGGGGCGACGAGCGGTCCACGCGCGCTTCGGACGTGTAGCCGTCCATGGCGAGCCCGCTGAACAGCCGTCCCATGTTGACGCCCAGCACCACCGTGGAGGGCGCGCGCAGCCCCGCCACCACGGGGCCCGCTGCGTTGAGCATGTTGGGCGCGCGGCCTTCGCACGCCTTCTGGAGCCGCTCCACCTCCTGCTGGCTCGTGGCCAGCACCACGTGCTTGCACAGCGTGGTGCTCACCATCGTCCGCGCGCCGCCGGAGAACAGCGCGCCGAGTCCCTCCTCGTCCTTCTCATCGCCCCACAGCAGGGCCAGTTCCGGCTCCATCGAGGAGCTGCCACGCGGCGTCCACGCCAGGGCCACCTGGCGCGTGCGCGTGCGGGGCTTGCCCTCGCCCTTCCAGAAGTCCTTGAGCTGCGCGGGCTCCAGCGACTCCGGCAGCGTGAGCTGGAACGCGAGCAGCACCGGCGTGTCCTCCGGCACCAGCTTGAGCAGGTCGTCGGAGAGGGGTTTGCCATCATAGGTGTGCCCGTCCGGGCTGAGCTTCCCGGCGATGCCCTTCGCCACCAGCCGGTCGCCGTCCACGCGCAGCTGCAGCCGCGTGTCCTCGCCCAGGCCCAGCACGTGGGTGAAGAGCTGCGCCTCGCGGCCGTAGGCGTCCGCATTGAAGCCCACCTCCACGTCCACGTCGCGCTCCGCCTCCAGCTCCGGCAGCGACAGGCAGAGCGCCTGGAGCACCACCACCGGGTGGCGCGACAGCACCAGCCGGTCCTTCGCGCGCGCGGCCCACACCGTCTGCTCGGCGACGAGCCAGCGCGACAGGTGGAAGCCGCCGTCGGGGGCCTTCTCCATGCCGAAGGGGCAGCGGTCCGCGACCATCTCCCCGCGCTTCGCCACGGAGTCCAGCGCGTCCCACGCCGCCTGCGACGTCTTGTTCGCCTTGGGGACGATGAGCGCGGGCGTGCCCACGCGCGCGTCGCCGGAGAACCACACCGTGCGGAACGGCGTGTCGAGCAGCTGCCCGACGACGACGTCCAGCACCGCGCCCTTGAAGGACGCATTGAGGTCGGTGCCGGTGGAGCCCAGGAACGCGGCCCAGCCGCTCGCGAAGCCCTGGCCCAGCGGCTTCTCCCACTGCGCCTTCAGCCACGCGTTGCGAGCCAGCGCGTCGCGCACCTTCGCGGGCGAGTGCACGTCCACCCAGATGGCGGGGAGCGCCGCGGCGCCGGGCACCTCCATCTTCGTGGAGGACGCCTCCGGCATGCCCTCCACGGTGGCGCCCGCGGACGGCGGACCCTTGGGCTCACCGGAGGAGAAGGCGGGGCCGGAGCCGCCGCCACCGCCGCTGCTCTTGCGGCCGATGACGAAGGCCCCCACGCCCACGCCCACGACAATGGCGCCGATGAGCGCGATGCGCACGGCGGACGAGGGGCCCTTGCCTCCGCCTCCAGCGGGGGGCGGCGGGCTCACGGGAGACGTCATGACATCCACTCCTTGAAGCGGAAGAAGCCGAGGAAGGAAGCGTTGGCCGGCACGGGGCGCCACTCCAGCGGCGCCTCGGTGGCGAGTGAGTCCAGGATGCCGGTGCGCACGCGCGCTCCAGCCTCACCGGGGTGGTAGACGACGCGCGCGGGTGCATGGGCCCGGTCCTCCGGGCGCACCACGAGCATCAGGTGGAAGACGGGGCCCGCGTCGTGCTCCTGGCGGAAGGCCACCACGTCCCCGGTGCGAAGCTGCTCGCGCGCGTCCACGCCCCGGCCCAGCGGAACGAAGCTGCGGCTGATCAGCGTCTCCGCGTCCGCGAAGTCGGAAGGTCCGCCGCGCGTGTCCTTCCACAGCGGAGAGGCGAGGCGCTCAGAAGCCACGCGCCGGTACGCCGTGCGGTACGCGTAGCGGATGAGGCCCGCGCAGTCGCGCTGCGCCGGCTGCCACGCGGCGTCCGGAGCCTTCACCTGCGCGAGCGCCACCTGCGCGACCTCCCGGCGGAGCAGCCGCGCGCGAGTCTCCTGAGCCACGGGCTCCGACGTGATGACCGCGCCTTCACTCGCGGGGGCCGTCCCGGAAGAAGCGGGAGCGGCGTTCAACAACAACGTGAGCATCAGGACGCGCATGGCGGGGCCGAGCCGGGAGCGCCGGTCGCTTCAGTAGCCTTCGTCCCCTTCGCCGCCACCGCCGTCACCACTCTTCTGGAGCTCCTTGACCGCCTCCTCCAGATTGGTGGGCCAGCCGTTCCCCTTGGGCTTCGGATCTGCGGACGGCACGTACACCTCCGCCTGCCCGTCCCCCAGGACGTTCACCCACGCGAGCACGCGCGTCGTGCCAGGCGTCGCCAGCGGGATGCGCACGCGGCGGCGGACCTCGCCCGGCGTGCCCTCGAAGAGCGCCAGGTTGAGCGTGGCCACCGTGTGCGCCTTGTCGCCGCTGGGCCAGTAGTTCGTCGCCACCAGGTACACGCCCGTCGGCGGCGCGCGGTGGATGTAGAGGTACGGGCCGTACGCCGGCTGGTCGAAGTCGCCGCCCTGCTCGTTGAGGAAGAACGTGCCGCCGGACGGGCTCTCCGTGTTCGCCCAGTACACGTGCGCCATGGACGTCACGTCCAGCGTGTCGCCCGCGCTGCTCGCGTCCGTGGGCTCGTAGATGTGCAGGTCCGTGTAGACGCCGTCCGTGTCGCTCGTGAGGATGGCCTTGAGCGGCACCGAGGGAACCTGCGCGTAGCTCGTCGCCTGCGCGCGCGCCGTGCCACCCTTGTTGGTGGCCATCACCGTCACCACGTTCTTGCCGCTGGCCGCGGGGAACTTGCGGCTGAAGCGCCCGCCTTGCGTGCGCATCAGGTAGCGGTCGCCGTTGATGGACACGACCACCGGATCCACCGAGGGGTCGCTCACCGTGCCTTCAATCTTCAGCATCCGGTCCACCGTCCACCCGCCGGACGGCGCGCTCAACACCACCTTGGGAACCGTGTCGCCCCGGCCAATGGGCACGCCCTGTTGGCGGGCGGAGACCGACGGCGCCGTCTGCGTGAGCAGCCCGGCGAGAAGGACGGAGAGCATGGTGGAGCCTGCGAACCTGAAGGTGAGCTGCGCGAACCGCGTGTCCGCGAAGGGACACAGCGTGCGGCAAGCCCCTACCCCTTTTCAAGCCACCCGGCCCCCACCGGCGCCAAGGCCCGGGAAGCCCCCCCGCCGCGACGCTGGACGTCGCGGCCTTCGCCTCCCTCCCTCGTGAGTCCGTCCGCCCGGCATTCGGGCCCGGACACCCACGGTCACGCGTCAGAAGGGCCCTGCCTGCCGCACCCGACTACGCCGGGCGCTCCCAGCCGTGGCGGTTCACGAAGTCCGACACCATGGCGGCCGTCGTGTCGCGGATCTTCTCCACGTCCGTCGCGGACTTGCCCACCGTGTCCTCCATGGGCCAGTCCTCGCGCTTCTGGTCCGTCACCGACGGCGCGTCCGGCAGCCCGCCCAGCGTCACCAGGATCTGCGCGCTGTTCGCCAGCTCCGGAGTCAGGCGCTGCGGCTTCGCGTCGCCCAGGTCCACGCCCATCTCCTTCATGGTCGCGAGCACCTCGGGATGCAGACGCTCGGCCGGCTGCGTTCCCGCTGAAATCGCGCGCGCCTTCGCCGGGTCCGCCAGCAGGTTGAAGAAGGCCGCCGCGATCTGCGAACGACCCGCGTTGTGCGTACAAGCGAAGATGACCGTGTTCATCGCACCGCCTTTGGAGTGTTGAGAATCATGATGTTCCTGGGCTTCCTGGGAAGTATCACATCCTGAGTGGGGAAGAGGACAACGCTCGCCCTCGCCCATCACGTCCCCCCGACAAGCGGTGTCATCACGACGGATATGGGTAGGATTTGACTCCGCGAGAACCCTTCTCTCGGTCGGAAGCCGGGGGGATGCCTAGGTTGGTGGGGTCATGCAAAGCACCCCTTCCTGGGCCTGGATCGTCTTCTGGGCGCTGCTCCTGGCGCTGCTGGTGGTGGACCTGCTGGCGCACCGGGGAGGGCGGGGCCAGTCGCGGCGCGCGGCGGTGCTGTGGAGCCTGGCGTGGGTGGGGCTGGGCCTGGGCTTCTGCGGCTTCGTGTGGGTGACGTTGGGCAGTGAGCGCGGCCACGAGTACCTGGCGGCGTGGCTCATCGAGAAGAGCCTGAGCCTGGACAACGTCTTCGTCTTCCTCGTCATCTTCCGCAGCCTGAGCGTGCCCCAGCGCTACCAGCACGAGGTGCTCTTCCTGGGCATCTTCGGCGCGCTGGTGTTCCGGGCCCTGTTCATCTTCGTGGGGGCGGCGGCGCTGCAGCGCTGGGGCTGGGTGTCGTACGTCTTCGGCGCCATCCTGCTCATCACCGCGTGGCGCGTCTTCCGCGAGGACCCGTCGAAGCAGGAGGACAACCGCGTCGTGGGCTGGCTGGCCAGGAAGCTGCCGGTGACGGACCAGGTGGAGGGGCCGCACTTCCTGGTGAAGCACCAGGGCCGCAGGCTGGCCACGCCGCTGCTGCTGGCGCTCGTGGGCCTGGAGGTGACGGACATCCTGTTCGCGGTGGACTCGGTGCCGGCGGCGTTCTCCGTCACCACCGACACGTTCATCCTCTACAGCTCCAACGCCTTCGCCATCCTGGGGCTGCGCGCGCTCTACCTCGTCATCGCCGGGGCCGTGGGGCAGCTGAAGTACCTGCACTACGGGCTGGCGGGGGTGCTGGCGTTCGCGGGCGTGAAGATGGTCGTGGAGACGTGGGTGCACATCCCGCCGCTCCTGTCGGTGGCCATCATCGTGACGGTGATTGGCGGGGCGGTGGGCGCGAGCCTGGCGCACCGCCGGTCCGTGCGCCAGGTGGAGGCCTGACGCTCAGGGCGTGGGCAGGCCCGCGGTGCCGCCGACCATCAGGGGCTTCGACAGGAGCTGGTCGAACGTGGGGTTCGCCGCCTTCGTGATGCGCGCCGCATGCTTCTTCAGGAGGGAGGCGTTGGCGTCCTTCACGTCCTTGCCCGAGGCGGCCTCCAACTGGGTGATGTACTTGCGCAGCCCGGCGCGGCGCTGCTCCAGTTGCAGCCGCTCCGCCTCGCTGAGCTTCGGGTCCTCCAGCTGCGGCGCAATCGCGGCGAGCTGCTCCTCCAGGAGCGCGATGTTCGCGGGGTCGGACGGCTGGGACACCGTCGACACGCCCGCGTCCGGCGCGGCCACGGGCTCCGGATACACGATGGCGGAGAGGCGGCCGAACTCCTGGGGCGACATGCCTCGCGCCTCCAGGTTCAGCAGGAAGGAGGCCTGGGCCTTGCCCAGCATGCGCATGGAGGCGCCCGCGGCCCGGAGCTTCGCGCTGCGGGTTCCGCCGGTGAGCTCCTTGCCGTACTTCTCGACGTACTCCAGGGACTCCTTCTGGAGCACGTCGTAGGCGGGCAGGGTCGCCTCCCGCACCGCGAGGTAGGACTCCAGCCGCGCCTCGTCCAGCTTCAGCACCTTGCCCGCGTCAGGCGGCTGGAAGGGGAAGCGAGCGTTGAGCTCCGCGGTCTTCAGGGCGCGCTCCTGGGACTTCATCAGCGTGGCCACGCCGGCGCCGTCCATCTGGCGGTCCGCCCAGTAGCCCGTCGCGACCAGGCCTCCACCCACGAGGAGCAACCCGCCGACACCCAACCCCAGCCCGAGGATCCACTTCTTGTTCATGGCGCCGCTCCGCTCTCCTTCCGGAAGGCGGGGCCCGCCCGCCGCCGGAGCCCCTTTGCTACCCGGGCCGTCCCTGGAGGGCAAGCGCGCCCGGGAAGAGCGGCCCTTTCAGTCCCGGGCGGGCGGCCGGCGAGGCAGCTGCACGAGGAAGGTGGTGCCGTCCCGGTCGGAGGAACGCACGCGCAGCCGGCCGCCATGCGCATCCACGATGTGCTTCACGATGAACAGCCCCAGCCCCAGCCCGTGGGAATTGCGGTGGCCGTCCTGGGCCTCCGCGCGCTTGAGGGGTTCGAACAGGTGCGGCATCAGGTGCTGGGGAATGGGGCGCCCCTGGTTCTTCACCGCGAGCGTCACCGCCCCCGGCTGGCCGCGCAGCCACACGCGCACCGGGCAGTGGGCATCTCCATAGGCGAGCGCGTTGTTCACCAGGTTGGTGATGACCTGCGCCAGCCGGTCCGGGTCGCACCACAGCCGGGCGCCTCCCCGCCCGGCCACCTCCAGGCGCCGGTCCGGGTGGGCCTGCTGCACCTCGTCCACCACCTGGCGCACCAGGTCCAGGAGGTCCACCTCGCGCGGGTCCATGGGGATGCCGCCGCCCAGCCGGGCCTGGGTGAAGTCCAGCACGTCGCGCAGCATGCGGTGCGCGCGATCGGCGCTGGAGAGGATGCGGGCCACGGCCTTCTGGTCGCGCGGGTCGGGGTCCTCGCGCCGGGCCAGCGTCGTGGCGGCCATGGTGATGGCGGAGATGGGGTTGCGCAGGTCGTGGCCGACGATGCCGATGAGCAGCTGTTCGAACTCCGCGCGGCGCTTCGCGTCGGCTTCCGCCTCATGCCTGCCGGTGACGTCCTGCATGGCGCCCACCATGCGCACCGGGCGGCCCTGGAGGTCCTTCACCACGCGGCCCCGGTCCTCGACGAAGGCCCACGTCCCATCGCCCCGGCGCATCCGGTACTCGGCCACCCAGTGGCCCTCGTGGCTGTCGAGCGCCGCCCGCAGCTCCCGCGTCACCCGCTCGCGCTCGTCGGGGTGCAGGCTGGCCGTCCACCACGCCGTGTCCATGACGGGCGGCCCCCGGGACGTGTCCAGCCGGAGGACGCGGGGCGCCGATTCGCTCCAGTGGATTTCATCCGTCACCAGGTCCCAGTCCCAGATGATGTCGCGGGTGGCCAGGGTGGCCAGCCGGTAGCGCGTCTCCGACGCACGCAGCTCCTGCTCCGCCCGGCGCCGCTCGGTGATGTCCAGCGACACGCCCGACACGCTCACCACGCGCCCGCCCACGTCGAACACCGGCAGGAGGCGGACCTCGAACCAGACGCCCATCAGGTACAGCTCCGTGGACAGCCGCTCCCCGGCCAGCGCGCGCAGGATGACCTCCAGCACATCCCGCCGGTCCCGGAACACGTCGAAGACGGAGCGCCCGTGCATCACCCGGGAGGGCACGGACGTGGACGTCACGCCCTCGCCCTCGAAGAGGGTGAACACGCCCTGCGCGTCGAAGGCCCACAACACGACGGGCAGCTGCGTGAGCACGCGGTGGAGCTGCTCGCGGGCCTCGTCGCGCTCCTGGCGCAGCGTGCGCGTGGAGGTGATGTCCGTGGACACGCCACACAGGGCCCACGACTCGCCCTGCACGACGCCGGGCAGGGGGAACTTCATCGTGTGGTAGAGGTGCGGCCCGTCGGGTTGGAGCACCTCCTCGTCGAAGACGAGTGGCGTCTTCGCCGCCAGCACCCGGCGGTCGTTGTAGCGGAAGCGCTCCGCCGTCTCCCGGGGGAAGAGGTCCAGGTCCGAGCGCCCCAGCACCGACTCGCGCTCGTGGCCAGAGATGGTCTCGAAGGGGCGGTTGATGAAGAGGTACCGCCCGCTGGCGTCCTTCGCGTAGATGGCGGCCGGGGCGTGGTCGAGGATCTCCTGCAGCCGCCGTTCGCGGGAGTTCAGCGCCTGTTCGTGCTCATGGACGTAGTGGGCCACGGCTTCCGTCAGGCTCCGGTCCAGCGCGCGCCACAGCGTGCGCAGCTCGTCCGTGCCGAGCGGCCGGTGGGACACATCCAGCACCTCGAGGATGGCCTCGCGCAAGAGGCCGTACTCCTCCACCAGCGTCTCCACGCGAGCGCCGGCCTGGAAACGCCGCAGCCCGAGTTCCCGGGCATGGGCCCAGACCGCCCCCGTGGACCACGTCTCCACGGCGCCCTCGCGGAGGACGAGCACCAGCGCGTCCACCAGCTTGATCATCCCCTCCAGCCGGTCCTGGAGCTCCGAGGGTCTGCCCGGGGGATGAGACCCCAGCCGTGCGCTCCAGCGCCGGAGGATGTCCTCGCGCCGCGCCTCCACCAGGTCCGCGAGCGAGTCCGTCGTGGAGGCAAAGGGGTTCATGGCGACGCCCCGGAGGCACCGGTCGGACAAGGCAGGCCGCCTGCTGTGGGAAGAGTGAATGTCACCGTACCCCTGCTCCCGGGACGTGGCTGGAGTGGAGGGAAGATAGACATCCCGCGTCACGAAATGGATGGGGCCCGCGGGACGGGGTGGGGTGGGTTGCCCACCTCTGGGATTGAACCCGGGGACATGGCGGGCGGCCATGGGAGGCCTCCGTGAACCGCTGGGCGCCGTCAGGGTCCTGGGGGAGACTGACTCCCAAGAACACGGGAGGCAGCAGGTCATGGCATTCGCGGAACGCAGGACCGGCGGGCAGGGTGCGCACACGCTGGCGACGGGGCGGTTGCCCCCGAGGACGTGGACCCGAGTACACGTCCAGAGGGGCGAGGGCCGGTCATGAGCACGACCCAGGCGGTGGATCCACTGGAGTCGCTGGCCCGGGGCCCCGTGCGCAGCGTCTGGGAGGTGCTGGAGGCGATGAGCATCCTCATGCGCCGCCGCAACGAGGGCTTGCCGCTGAACCTGCCGCTGGTGTCGCTGTTCCTGTGCAGCGGGCGTGAAATCACGGGGCTCGTCCGGGAGTACGGCGAGTTCCGCCAGGGCCGCGGCGTGCTGCTCATCACCTCCGGGGGCTACGGCTCGCGCGGGGAGAACCTGGACGTGACGTTCGTCCCGGACGGCGTCATCGAGGCGCTCACGCTGCACGACGCCACGGTGCTGGACACGCCCGCGAAGTCGATGCCCGAGTCCTCGCCCATGCACCTGCGCCGCCACCTGCCCGCGCTGGCCGACAAGCTGTCCACCGCCTGGGGCGCGAAGGTGACGGCGGAGTTCGGCACGGCCGCGGAGCTGGAGCAGGAGGCCCACATCCAGCCCCTGGCGTGGCTCGTCGAGCGCACCGGCGAAGTGCTGGCCAAGCTGGCCACGACACCCGACGTGGGCGACGTGCTCCGGGAGCGGGTGCGCAGGGTGCGGCTGTCCGTGGGGGACGACTTCGGGGCGAGGCTCTCGGATGGCACGCTGGCCCTCACCACGTCGCGCCGCCCGGCTGCCTGGCCGCTGGAGTCGGAGCTGGCCCGGGCGGTGATGGACACCTTGCCGTAGGGTGGACGCTGGCGGGCGCCGGCCCCGGGGACACGGCGCCGGGCAGCGGCCCCACAGGCCCCGGCGTGCGCGCCGGGCCTCCAGCTCCAGGGCTTCGAACTCGCCGCGCCGAGAGGTTCCGGCCGGCGGGATGAACAGCGTGCACGCATAGCCCCGTTGCACGAGCAGCGCGTTCACGTCCTGGCCGTCCACGGACACGTAGGCGAGCCGCCGCCCGTAGCGGTCCGTGCACGCCTCCGCGTCCCGCAGCCGCACCGTGCGGCCCTCCACGAGCGAGCGGTTGAACTCCGTGGCCTCCTCGCCGAAGCAGTCGTCGTGCCCCTTCGTCGTCTCCGGGGTGTCGGCCAGCAGGTAGCGGATCCGCTCGCCGTCCTGGAGCACCACCGTGTCCCCGTCGATGACCTTCGTCACCACGCCCGTGCTCGGACCGCACTCCCCTTCCCCGCCACCACAGGCGGACAGGACGGCGAGCAGCATCCACCCCACGACAAGCGTCCTCATCGCGCGCACGTGCGGTTCTCCCGCCCCGGGGTGCCCCGGTCGCCCGTGCCGTAGGTCACGCCGTCGGGCGTGGGACAGAAGGCCCCGGCCGCGTCGTTGCCGGCGGCGTCCCGCACACGAGCATCCAGCTGCGACGACACGCCGGGGCTCGCGGCGCTCGTGAAGGCCACCGAGTCCAGGACGGTGCCCTGCGCCGACAGCTTGAGGCCATGGGCCCCCGCGCTGTTGCCCAGGCCGAACGCGAACGTGCCGAGCACCGAGGGCAGCCCGCCATTGAGTGAGGCATCGTCGCTGCGCGCGAGGACCGCGAAGCCTCCTGCCTTCATCGACAGGCACAGTGGGGACTCCAGGACGGAGCTGCCCGACTCGTTGGCGAGCGTCACCCCGTTGAGGTCCACCTCGCGCAGCGCGAGCACCTCCACCCATTCCCCCTGCGCATCCGGGACGGCGGCGGGGTCGGCCATGAACTCGGTGAGCACCAGGGAGCCCACGGTGGGAGCTCGGAGCGCACGGGTCTGCCCCGTGGTCCGGTCGATACAGCCCGCCTGAGCCGTGCCCGCGTCCGTTGCTGTGCACACGCGATTGGTCCGTCCCGGCGTGCCCAGGTTGCCCTTGTCACCGTAGGCCTCCGTGGCCGCGCACCAGGACGCCGTGACGTCGTTGCCCTTCGCATCGGCGGTGAGCGGCGCGGACACCTGGGTGGCCACGCCGTCCTGGGCCGGGCCATACAGCGCGCTGTCGATGAGCACGCTCCCCGCGCGCACGGCGACCACGCCGCCCGCGTTGCGCAGGTCCACTGAGAACGTTGCCAGCGGCGCCGGCAGGCCGCCGTTCACCTCCGGCTCCCGCCTTCGCGCGAGCAGCGCGGACTCTCCGGCGGCGAGGGACAGACAGCGCTCCGACTCCAGTCGTGTACCGGACGTGTCCGTCCCCACCGTCAGTCCATTGAGGTCCACGGGCACGGTGGCGCGGACCTCCAGCCACTCGCCCACGGTGTCGTCGCCTCGCGGGTTGGCCATCACCTCGATGATGATCAGCTCTCCGGGTCGAGGGGACTGGACCTCCCGGGGAGAGACCGCGCCCGGTGGCAGGCACGTCGCTCCGGAGGTCACTCCGCCATCCGGCAGCGAGGGGCACGGCGCGTTCGCGACGCCTGGACTGCCCGGCGCATCGCACCAGCGCGACAGGCCGTCATGGGTCCGGGCCGAGCCCGACTTCGCGGGCGCTTCGAGCACCACCGAGTCGAGCACGCGCGTCCCGCACCGCAGGCCCAACAGGCCCGCGCTGTTCCCCAGCGCGCCGAGCGCATCCCCATAGGTCTGGTCCACATGCTCGGGCAGCGCTCCCTCGCGCACGTCGCCCAGCACGACGAAGGCCCCCGCGTCCACCGGCAGGCCCGTGGTGAACGTGTAGACCCGCTCCTGTGCCGCCTCGTCGCGCGCGGTGAAGAGCGTGACGCCCAGCAGGTCCACGGTCTCCCCGGTGGGGTTGTGGAGTTCCACGTACTCCTTCCCCGTGTCCGCGCCCACGGGGTCGTTGAGGTACTCCGTGATGACCAGGTCCCCCGGCAGCAATGCATCACAGGCCGCTGGCTCCTCCTCCCACATGGGCAGTCCGCACGCCCCCATCCACCCCAGCACCCATCCCAATCCCAACCGCACGCCCCATCCCCGCACTGCCCAAGCCGCCACACTCCGCTCCCTTCAGAACCGCGTCTCCACTTCCAGCGCGAACAGGTGCCGGGGCGCATCCGGCGGCGTCCGGGCCCCTCTCGCGTCCTTCAAGTCCACGACCCACGCGTACCGGGCCCGTGTCGTCACGGCGAACGCCGTCCAGCTCGCATCGAGCGTGGCGCGGAACGCCTGCTCCAGCCGGTTGCGCGTCGACAGGTCCTCGTCCTTCCACACGGCGCGGCCGCGCAGCCTCACGGCGTCGCAAGGCCGCACCTGCGCCTCCACCACCGCATGCGCGTCCTCACGCACGCCCTGGTTCACCGGATCATCCACGCGGGCATGCGCGTACTGCGCGGCCACGGACACGGCGTCGTGAAGCTCCGCCTTCACCCGGGCCGTGATGCGCAGGAGCGACCCTGAACAGGGGTCCTCGCCCGAACCGTCGAAGCAGTCGCCCGACACGCCCACGTCCTTGTCCCGGTACTCTGCCCACAGCGACGGTTGGAACAGCGCGTGCGCCCGCCAGTCCACCCGGGCCGAAGCCCGCAGGTTCACCGTGCCGGCACTGCCCACCGCCGCGCCGTCGGCGGGCAGCGTCCACGCATCCACCTCACCGCGCAGCCGCAGCGCGCCTTCCACGCGGTGCAGATAGCGCACGCGCGCGCCCACTTCATTTCGCGCCCGTGAGCCCTCCAGTTCGTCCGGGCCGGACATCGCGCCTGTATAGGGATTGGCGAAGCCGCGTCCGTAGGCACGCAGCGACAGCTCCAGTTCCTTCGACGTGTCCGCCACCACCGTGCGTTGAAGCGCGCCGTAGCCACCTCCTCCGCCCGGCGCCGAATCGAACGTACGCGCCGCTTCCACGAAGAGGTCGACAGGTCCCAGACCCCACGCGCCATCCACACCCACCGCGCCGAAAGCTCCGCCCGCCGGGTAGCCCGCAGTGGAACGGAAATCGAGCAGCGCGCCCTCCACGCTCCACACGGGCCGAGCGCCCCAGGCCGTCACTCCGACCTGTGCCCGCCGGGTCCACGCCATCGCCGCGTGGCCACCTCCCGCCCACTCGTGGAACACGCCGGGCAGCGCGCGCGACACCACGCGTCCCATGGGCGAGCCCGTCCCCGCGAGCCACACCGCTGGCGCCTTGCAGGCAGAGCCCGCGCAGGACGTCCGCTCCATCAGGGCATGCGAGAGCAGCGAGCGGGACTGGTACGAACCGAAGCCCGTCACGGACACGCCCGAGGAGGTCCGCACCGTGCCCACCACGCCCCGGAAGCCTTCGTCCCACTGGAAGTCCGGCGTCACGTCCGCGTCGCGCTCCTCGGGGGTGCAGGCGCCTTCTCCCAGGAAGCACCAGCGCTCCACGCCGCCCGGCACTCGCACGGCATCGTCGGGCAGGAAGCCGTCCGGCGTGGGCAGTCCGGTGGTGTCCAACGTGAGCCGCTGACCGAAGCCCAGCCGGTACGAACCCACCAGCACGGAAGCCCGCTCGCCCGTCCACTGACCGTGGAACTTGGGCACGACCACCGACACACCGGGAGCCTCCGCCACCAGCGCTCGCCGGTTCGCATCCCGGTGCACCGCGCCCAGCCGGCGCCGCGTGAGGGACGTGAGCAGTCCCACGCGCCATCCCTCCGGCCCAGCCACGCGCACCTGGAGCGCCAGGGGAGGAAGCACCGGATCCGACGCGGCGAACGCCGTCAGCAGCCGCGCATCGCCCGTCACCCGCTCCGGCGCGGAGGTCGTCAGGAAGGGCGCCAGCCGTCGCCGCTCCTCCTGCGTCAGCGTCCCTGAAGCCTCGAACCCATCCACGCGCGCGTACGTCAGTCCCGGCAACGCATAGAGCGAGGCGCGCGACGCATGCGCCGGATCCACTCCCGAGCGCCGCAGCACCATCAGCGCGGACAGCGTCTCCGCCGTGATGGCGCCGTCCTCCCTCAGCGCGAACAGCGCCTGCTCTCCCGTGTCCTCGGGGTCTACCTCATAGGTCGCGCCGAGCACCGTGAAGGGAAGACCCAGCAGGAACAGCCACACGCAGACGAGGACGGAACGCACGCGGCGGGCCCTCTGCACGAGCGGGACCACCCTTCCCTACAGCGAAGGCTCTACGCGCGGTCCATCCCTTCCTCGGACCCGCCGTCCAGGCCAGGGACGGCGGTCCACGCTTGCCGCGTCGCGTGGGGCGGTGCGGCTATGCTGCGGTGACATCCTCGCGAGGCCGGTCCCGTCCGGCCCCAGAAACAGCGCATGGGCTACGTCCACATCCTTCGCCACTTCCCCTCTCCCCAGGAGGGCTTCAACCGCACCGTCCGCATCTACACGCCGGACGCCTACGACTCCTGGCAGGACCACCGCTTCCCGGTGCTCTACATGCACGACGGGCAGAACGTCTTCGCGCATCCGGAGTCCGCCGTCTTCGACACGTGGTGCGCCAACCGCGTCGCGGAGGAGGGCGTCCAGGCGGGGCGGCTGGAGCCGTGGATCATCGTCGCGGTGGACTCGGGCCCCGGCCGCTTCCAGGAGTACTCGCCGTGGGACGAGCCGCGCAACGGCGTGTCCGCGCGAGGCGAGGCCTACGGGCGCTTCCTCGTGGAGGAGCTCAAGCCGTACGTCGACCGGACGTACCGCACGCGTCAGGGCAGCCAGTGGACCGGCGCGATGGGCTCGTCGCTGGGAGGGCTCATCTCCCTGTACCTGGGATGGAAGTTCCCGCAGGTGTTCGGGCGCATCGGCGCGCTGTCGCCCACGGTGATGTGGAGCCAGGGCCGCCTGTTCGACGCGTGGCGCGAGCACAGCCAGCGCTGGACGCGCATCTACCTGGACGCGGGCGCCACGGAGTCCATCCACGCGGGCGGCATCCCCCTGGACTACGGCCGGGGCACGCGCGACTTCTTCCACCACCTCAAGGGCCTGGGCTACGGAGACCACGAGGTGTCGCTCGTGCTGGAGCCCGGCGGCGAGCACCACGAGAAGGACTGGCAGCGCCGGCTGCCGGGCGCCATGCAGTGGCTGCTCGGGTGAGTCCGCTTCCGTGACACGCCGGCCCCGCTCGGTGCCGCCCGAACAGCGGCAGGTCTATGTGCAGGTCGTGGAGGGCCTGCTCCAGCACGGCCTGAGAGGCCAGGTGTCCCCCCGCCTGCGAGAACGGCTGCGCCAGGCGGGCGTGGACCTGGACCGGCCGCTGTTGCCGCTCTACCCCGTGCCCCTCTGGGGGCGGTGCCTGGAGATCGTCGTGGAAGAGGTGTACCCGGGCCTGCCCCCAGCGGAGGGCTTCGCCCGGCTCGCCCGGGCACACGTGGAGGGCTACGGGGCCACGCTGCTGGGGCGCGCGGTGATGAGCGTGATGCGCGTGCTGGGCCCCCGGCGCATGGTGCAGCGGCTGCCGGAGGTGCTGCGCGGCACGGACAACTACACGGAGGTGACGCTCGTGGAGCGCGGCCCCGCGCACTTCGAGCTGCACTTCAACTCAAGCCTCAAGGGGCCCGGCTACGTGGAGGCCCTCTTCGAGGCCCTGCTGACCGCGGGCGGAGCGAAGGCGCCTCGCGCGACGAAGCTGTACGACGACGGCGAGCGCACCGAGTACGCGCTCACCTGGACGCAGGAGCCCTGAAGCTCACGTCGCCTGGATGAAGCGCACCGCGTCCTGCATGGATTCCGTGTCCGTGTGGCGCGTGAGGTACATCTCTTCACCCAGCAGCGAGTGGTAGATGGGCGGCAGCTCGCGGTGCACGAGCAGCGACTTGCCCAGCCGTTCGACGATTTGCGAGTGGGAGTGCTTGTAGCGGCGGCCGTGACGGCGGGCGCTGTGGCAGACGTGGTGGCGCGGGATGGCCTGGAAGTCCGCCACCGGGTCGCCCGTCACGACGCGGGCATAGAGCCGGTACACGTCGATGTCGCACGTGTAGTTCATCATGTCCGTCATGAAGCCGCCGGGCGGGCGCAGGTTGGCCTCCAGCACGACGAAGCGGCCGTCTGGCAGGCGGAAGAACTCCAGGTGGAACCAGCGCTCGCGCAGGCCGAACGCGGCGACGACCTGGCGGCCCAGCACATCGAGCGCGGCGGGGATGTGCTGGAGGCTCCAGAAGGAGATGTCACGCCGTTCGGTGACGGTCTCCATGCCGCCGTCGCTGTATTCGTGGCTGAGGTTGAAGACGATGACGCCGTGGCGGTCCACGATGCCGTCGTAGGTGACGATGGTGCCGCGCACGAAGGGCTGCGCGACATAGGACGTGGGCAGCGGGTGGGCGAGAGCGGCGTCCACCTCCGCGTCGCTGGCGACCTTGAACGTGTGAGCAGCGCCCACGCCCACGTCAGGCTTGAGCACGAGCGGGTAGCCCACGCGGGCGGCGAAGGTCTTCACCTGGTCCGCGTCGCGCACGCGCAAGAGGTCCGGGTGGGGGACGCCGGAGGCGTGGAAGACCTCGGCCATGCCGGACTTGGAGCGCAGCTTGAGGATGTCCGAGGGCTGGAGGCCGGGGACATGGAAGTCCTCGCGCAGGCGGGCTTCGACTTCGAGCCAGGACTCGTTGAGGGACTCGATGCGGTCCATGCGGCCATGGCGCCAGGTGAGGTAGCCGGTGGCGCGCAGGAGTGCGTCGTAGTCGGTGAGGCTGGGGACGAAGAAGTATTCGCGAAGGGACTCGCGAAGCTCCTGGCGCAGGGACTCGTAGGGGGTGTCGCCAATGCCCAGCACGGTCACACCGCGCTCGCGCAGCGCGGCGGCGAAGTGGAAGTACTGGGAGGGGAAGTGGGGGGAGATGAAGACGAAGTTCATGGCTCCTGGCGGGCGAGTCCTCCGCTGGGGTGGACCATAGCGGCCCCGCCCGCGCCCTAGAAGCCCGCTGGGGAACAGTGTCCACCAGCGGCACTCGCACGGAGGGCCTGCACCGGGAACACTCGTGGCATGGCGGAGGATTCCAAGGCGTTCGCACAGGCGCGCGAGGCGATGGGAAGGCACACCATCCCGGAGCTCATCGACCTGCTGGAGAGCGAGGACGTCCGCACACGCTTCCTGGCGGAGATGTGCCTGAGGGACGCGACGTCCACCTGACTCCACTTCCAGCCCGCGGGTCCGCGGGCCGAAAGGGAGTCAGCGGTGAAGGAGTGGCGCGACTGGTGGGCCGCGCACCGGGACACGTTCAAGAAGCGCTGGGGTGAACGGAGCGGCGGCTGACGACCTACCCCGGGTCAGGCCGAAGGTCGCCGACCCTGCCCGCCTGAACGATTTCCTGGATGGCAGACACGATGCGATCCCTCGTGATGGAAGCGACGACCACGAGATTCCGCTCAAGAAACACCCTGCCGCCCTTCAGCGCATCCTCAACATCCTGGGTCAAGCGAGCCGGGTCGTACACGGTGAGCGTGTACCGACGCCCCTGAATCACCGCGACGACTCCGGAGAGCCAGCCTTTGGCTTCAACCTCCCAAGCGTAGTCCTCGAAACCGGGAGGGATCTCCAGAACGATGTTGCTAATCGCTTGCACCTGATGCCCTCGCACGCGGTTATGAACTGCTCCTGGGTGAGACTCACATCCTCCGCGGGCATGATTTCGTAGTGGGCCGGATCCGCGCCCCGCCCCCTGGGAACAGGGGGTGGGGCACGAGGAGTAATATGTACTCAACCTGGACATGCGAGGACCCGGGTTGCCAGCTCAGGCGCTGGTCAAGGAGCTCACGGAACGCCGAGGAGGCGCTCTACTTCGTTGGTCGCCAGCGCCTCGACCTTCGCCAGTTCGATCAAGCGCTTCGGCTCAACCCGCTCGCGCTGCCAGCTCATGAAAAGGGGCAGGTACCACAGCAGCGAGACCACACGCCGCTCGAGAGGACCGCTCCCACCCAGATCCATCCGCTTGAGCATCGTCAACAGGGCGTCAGCCTTCGCGGAGTCGAAGTTTCCCATCCGGAGCTGGACCAGAAAGCCATCCTCGTCGGACCACGCGGCTTCCAGCTCTTCTTGTGCTTGGCTCATATGCATGGGGAATGCCTATCTGATGATGGCTTCGGATGGAATGGCGTCTCGGACGAGCACTTCCTGCATCTTCCTTGCCCAGTTGGAGAGCATGCCGCGCTCCATCCCGGGGATGCCGCCACTGACATCAACGACCTCGCCGCTCACCTTCGACAGATCGATCTTGACATAACCGTGTTGACCGAAAGTGTCCCTGGCGATTGCTTCGCTCTTCGTGGTCGAGATCCACTGGGACGCCTTCTTGCCAGCCACATGCGAGGCCACGGAGTTCCCTGCCCCTGGAGCACGCGCTACGAGACCAGCGGCGGCATCCTCGCCCGCAGCCAAGCCTCTGTAGACGATTTTATCGGCCCCATTTGCGGCTCCCTTCGAAACCAGCGATGCGCCTCGCGAAACAACGCTCGCGAAACCGGTCGCCATTCCATAGATTGCCGCACCCGTCAGCAATGAATTACCAAGAGCCTTAGCGACTCCCGAGCTGCACTGCCCCAAACCGCCAGCAGTGCACGCAGGCTTCACCTTATTGACGCTTTCCCCTGCGGTCACGAAGGGGATGAAGTGATTGATGGTCAGGCTGGTCGCGGCGAACGTACTGACGGGAGCGTAGTGATCGTATGTCTGGGATGCCTCAAGCAGGTTGCCGAGGTGCATTTTCGCACTCGCCCTGAGGAGGTGACAGTCTACAGAGATGCCGCAGGACAACTTCTCCGAGTCCAGCGCTCCCGAGACAGTGTTCAGCACGGACGTCGCACTGGAACGGTAGGGCGCCGAGCTCTGGCCCACGTCATTCGTGTAGTGCCCCGCCGGCGCCACCTTCGCGTCGTCCAGGGCCGCCACACTGGGCACCCGCAAGTCCACGCTGGGCAGGAAGAGCGTGGCCCCCGGAGCGAGCATGTAGCGCTCCACCAGGCTCATCGCCAGGCTCTGCATCGACGTGGAACCGCCCGAAGCCCCGTCCCAATGGCTCACCAGCGTTCCCCCGTAGGGGACGAAGCCACTGGGGTCGGTGTAGCGGGTCGGGTTGTTCAGGACGTAGGAGTACGCGTTGTACGCCTGGACCGAGCCGGGATTCGCGACGACCGGATCCACGCTGAGGAACTTCATCAGTCGCGGGTCGTAGATGCGCCCGCGCATGTTGATGAGCCCCAGCTCGTCGTCGTGCTCATGACCCGTGTAACCCTTCCGTGCGCCCGGATGGAAGGCGTTGGAAGCCTGCGCCAGGTTGCCAGCGTTGCGACGCGCGCCGAAGGGGTCGTACTTGATGCGCTCCACCACCGCGCCTGATGCGTCGGTGACCGTGTCCGGGCTGCCCTGACGGTCGTTGAGGAAGTAGCGCACGTTCTCCGTGCTCGCCCCCTCATCCCAGGACAGCTCTCCAATGATCCCCTCGGGGCTGGGGATGCTGAGGACGTGCGTCGTCGTCAGCCCCTGCGTGCGGCGCTGGTAGAGGCCCCCCACATAGAGCACGTCCTCCTGAGCGCTCTTCTTCCGAACACGAGCTCCCGACGCGTCGTAGCCGAAGGCCACCGTGTCGCCCGCAGTGGTGATGCTCTTCGGCAAGTCAAACGAGGTGTAGTCGACCGACCGGACGAGAGCACCCGTCGCATCCCGCGACGCGAGCTGGTTTCCCCGATGGTCGTACTCATAGGTGAACGAGTCGCTCCCGAGCTGCGCCTGCTTGACGGCGTGGGGCCCGCCGCTCGTTCCGCCGCTGTAGTTCAGCAGCGCGGACGGCTCCCAACCGGTGATCGGCGAACGGCTGAGCAGGTTGCCAAGGCCGTCGTACTGGAACTGGGTCTCCAAACGCTGGCAGTCCTGCAGCACCCGCCACCACTCCAGCCGGTCGAGCACGTCGTAGGAGAACTTCTCAGTCACTCCCACCATCAGGTCATGTCGCGCGGCCAGGTTGTCATTGGCCGTGTACTCGTAGGCGAGCCGCTGGACATTGACGCCATTGCGCTTCGCCTCCAGGAAACGTAGACGCCCCCGGCTGTCGTAGCGAGACTCCCGTTCGACACCGTTGCCGTACCGCGTCTTCTTCAGACGGCCGACGCTGTCCCGCTCAAGCGCTGACCAGTAGGTCGTGAAGGCGCCCGTCCGATAGATGCTCGAGAGCGCGCCGCGCGCGTTGTAGGCGTAGCTGGTGGACACCGGCTGCCCGTTGAGCATGACGGGATAGGTGAGCCGGCTCAGCCGGCCGAAGTCATCGAACTGTCGGCTCACCACCAGCGAGTTGCCCGCTACGTCTTGCAGGGTGTCCGTCTCGCGACCGAACTCGTCGTAGATGTGATGCGTGGTGACGACCTCGAGCGGCCCACCCAGAACCGTGCGGGTCGCCTTCGTCAGGCGCCGTATCGCGCCCATCCCCTGGTCGTACTCGTACGCCAGTTCCTCCTGGTTGTTCTTCGCGCTCAGGACACGCCCCAACCGGTCCCGCTCGTACGTGGTGGCAAGCAGCCCCGCCATTCCGTCCAGGCCGTCCGCGTCACGCTTCACCTCGCCGAAGGCGTTGTACCGGTAGGTGCGCGTTCCAGATCCCGGATCCACCGACCGATCGAGCCGTCCCTGGGCGTCGTAGACGTTCAGGCTGCGATTGCCTTGAGGGTCGTCCGTGGTCTCCAACCGGCCAAAGGGGCCATAGCCGTACGCCATGGTCGCTTCCTTGGCCGTCCCCACGGCCTCGGTCGCCGTCACCATCAGGCCCCGGAAGTCGAAGACACTCTTCTTCTCCAACCCCAGCGCATCCGTCACGGACGTCTGGGTGGAGTAGGCGGTCGGAACCGTATAGGCGAGGCGCTCGACGAGCGTCCCCGTCGGGGAGGAGATGCCGTCCCCCATGCGACGCACGGTGAGACGATTCAGGGCGTCGTACTCGTAGGACTCCCAGGTCGGGCTCTCGGTGCTGGTCCGCGGAGCCTCCAGCTTCCCAACGCGTCCGTGCGCATCGTATTTGACGCTGGAGACCACCGTCTCACCGTCAAACCGTGGCCCCTGACTCGAAACCGGCCGGCCCATCGCGTCGAACCGGGTGATGGTTTCAGTCAGGGTCCCCACACCCGTGGCCACCTGCGTGCGCTGCTGCAACAGGGCCCCGTTGCGCTCGTAGAACGTCCGGACGACGGACTGGTCACCTGGCGCGACAGAAGGCCCACGGTAGAGCGAAGTGACCACGCGCGGACGGCCGAAGCCGTCGTACTGGAAGCGCGTGTGCACACCGTTGGGATCCGCAGCCTGCGCGAGCACGCCCAGCCCCAGATGGTACAAGTACTTCCAGGTCGCCCCTTCCGCATCAGTGGAGGAGATCACCTGCGTCTGGTCGACGTCGTCATACGTGACCGACTCGGAGCGTTTGACGCCGCCCCCCTCACGGTCGACGCTGCGGACCAGTCCGCGCGAATCCCGCAGGAAGGTCGTCTTGAGATAGGATTCGGAGGTCTCCGGCGGCAGGCTGCCCTCGCCGCTGCGCGAAGGCTCCAGTTCCACGATCTCAACCTGCCCACGGCCGTCGAACGTGAACGTCTGCGTCCGCACGTTGGCCGCATCCGCTCCGCCCACGCAGCCGACCGCTGGCGACCTGGAGCAAGACGTCCAGGAGCTGGCCACGGACCAGGTGCCCTGGGGCCTCCACATCTCCGGGTCGAAACCGAGGGCGCCCACGGTGGTGACCTGCTCCACCTGCTCGGTCTTGTTGGCGCCATGGACAAGCTGGGTGCTCTTGACGGGCGTGCCGTACGCATCAAGCTCCGTGAGGGTCTCCGTTTCAGAAACCACCGTGACGGTGCCGCCCTTGATCTCCTTCACCGTCTCCACGAGCCGGCTGGCGTACTGCCGGTAGGTCGGTGCATACGTCGCCGGACTCCGGCTGTAGGTCCACGTCCGCTGCGTCTGCTGCTTCGCGCCCCCATTCAGGGGCACCTCGACGGTCTCCTCGCGCGGAAGATGCGCCAGGGGAGCCGCCGCCCTCCTGGGGTAGACAATGTTCGAGTTGTACTGGTGGCCGACCGGCTCTCCCTCCAAGGAAGTGTTCTCATAGACCGTCGTCGTCCGAGCCCCGGTCAGCTCATCCACGACGACCCGCGAGCCAAAGCCAAGCCACCCCAGCCCCTGTGTATCGGAGCGCCCGTCCCGATAGAGATAGCGCCAGCTCCGCTGCTGCTGTTCATTGGAATTGAGCGACATCCGCGAAACCACGCGCATCGACTCGGGCGCCAATCGCAGCCAGGGCCTGAAGGGGGCATTCAGCACCTCCGTCGTGTAGAACGGCTCGCTGGGCGTGACGTTGCCGTGGGGATTCGATTGAGAGAGCGGAGCGTACTCGAACGAATAGTTCAGGCCCGAATAAAACTGATAATTCATGACCTGGGTGTTGCCGTGCACCCGCTTGAGTACATCAATGGCCTTGGTGCGCCGCGCGACCTTCAGCGAGTTCCCCTGGCGCCAGGTGAAATCGAGCAACCCATCGTTGTTGACGTCAATGACCTGGGCCCATTCCGCATTGTCGCCACTGGGGACCACCGCCGGAGACACCAGGGTGCCGAAGTTTCCTTGAGTCCCTGCGAGCAGGAACTGAACCAACTCCCCATTCTTGAAGATGGCGAAGTCTACCCGTCCATCGCCGTCGAAGTCCCCGTGCTCCGTCTTGGCCCCAATCAGGCGGCTGGCAATGTCCCCAGGCAGGGCAAGCTCACGGGACTCGGTGAACCCCGCCCCGGTGTTGAGCTGCACCGTGAGCCGAGGAGCCGTATCGGAAGAACTCCTCAAGCCCAGCATCACCGCATCCGAGAGCCCATCGCCATTGACATCCACGAAGTCGAAGGTCGAGGCATAGACGTCGGGCACCAGCAGGGGAAGCGCCGGAGGCTTTCGGATGGTGGTCCGAAACGCGTCCATCGTTGGAGACACACTGGTCCCGCGATCGTGATAGGCGAGCCCCTCCAGAAAGGTGTTTCCATCAGGGCCCGTCCCCAACATGATCATCTTCCCGCTCCCATCCAGGTCCACTGCCCGCAGGCCGAACCGAGACGGCTGGAAATAGCCGACAGGGGATTCGTTGGGCGCTTTGCCAGACGCCGGCATGGCAACCACGCGGCGCTTGGCAGGAACCATCGAATCGGCATCCCCCGTCAGATCGATTTCGTGCTGACCCGTCCACACGAGATCGTTGCGGCCGTCACCATCGACATCAAGCCAGTACTGGAAGTTCGGCTCGGAGCCAACGGCCAGGAATTCATCCGATCCCATGCGGCTGTGGCCATACATAGGTGCAAAAAAGAGAGAACTCTTTGGCACGCCCCACTTACACGACAGCGACGTGACCGTGGAACGGCCCGTGCCATCCCAATCCGCCACCAATGGAAAGAGATTGCGCTGAGCACGGTTTCCGCAGTAGTCCCCAGGGTCATTGTCTCCGAAAATGGCATCCCAGATGTCGTCGGCCCAGTTCGTCGCCGCGATGTTGAAATAGGGGTACCAGAGAGCTCTGCCCGTGACGTTGGAGACCGTCAGCGTGGGTGATGCGGCGTCCGGGAACTGCAGCAGGCGCATCGTGTCCTCCCAGATCTGCGCCGTGAAGCCCGTCGTCGTGCCGACCCTGTCGGTCATCTCAAGGTCTTCCTCAGACATCTTCTGGGACTTCACAAAGTACGCGAGACCCTGGCGGCCCGCGCCCAGCCCGAAAGCATGCACGCCCACACCCTGGGCCGCGTCGCTGACGTTCTGAGCCGGCGGGTACTCAAATTCCCAAGAGCCCTGCTCCCAGTCGAAGCGCACTGGCGCCTTGCACACGTTCTTCCCGTCGCACTCTCGAAGCTCCGTCAGCAGGCTCCGGTTGCTCGTCTCGCTCGGGTGGTAGGTCAGACTGTAGGAGCGCAGCACCACGGTGGGCGGAGAACCCGAACCGGTGGCGATTCCGGGCCCCTTCATGTCGATGCCCGTGAGACGGAAATCTCGGCCGACCTTCACGCCCGCCAGGTATCCATTGAAGACATCCGTCCTCGGCCCATAGTGGAACTTGACCTCGCGCGTTCCGGGCTCGAGCGTTCCGGAGTCATTGTGAAGCTGCGTGTAGACAATCCGGTCAGGCCGATGCCAGGCCCCAGGCTCGGCGCCCACAGGCGCTTGGTCGTAGAACACATCCATCCGGTTTCCGGGATGGTCTTCCACGGCCGCGAGCGCCCATGCGAGCTTGACCGTCTTGCTCTCCGTCACCTGGATGCCGCCGTCCGGTCCCTCGCCCAGTTTCTCGTAGAGGCCCTGGATGAGGGCGTCTTCACGCGACAGCGTCTTCCCGTAGGTCCGGATGAGGCCGTCACGTCCCCGGACCTCGAAGGTCGTCGGATCCTGGGGATCCGATTCAGCGGGGATGCGAATGGAGGCGTAGCTGTCATGCTCGGTCTTGAAGGAGCGCGGATCGTTCTCGGACGGAACGAGCCGGACGCCGTCCAGGCAATACGTCCGGGTGTAGCGGTCCCTCACGGGCAACGCCATGTCCGGAGAGAAGTCGATGGCGATGGTCTTCTCGTCTCGCGCGAAGGAGTTGGGGCACAGGCTGATCTGCGACAGCCCGGACAGGTTGAAGCCAGGGCCCAGGAGCCCGTCGCTTCCCTGGCTGTCATAGACGATGGAAAGCGAAGGCTGGATGCCCGCGCGTCCCGCCGGAACCCAGAGGGGCACCGTCACGGAAGCGGAGCCATTCTGCGTCACATCCGCCACGAAGGGGGTGATGCCCGGCACGTCCCCTCCGGAGGTTCCTGTGTCGAGGATGGTGTCCGGCCCCAGCTCGAAGGGGATGCTCGCCGACACGACTCGCGAGCGTGCCCTGGACAGGCCGTCAGTGCCATCCGAGGAGGTTGGCTCGGGAAGGCAGCCCCCGAGGAGCTGTGCACCGTAAAAGAACAACGTGAGTCTGGCCGCGAACCGCTTGCGGCGCTCTGGAGGTCGTGAGGAGTGGCTCATAGGGAAATACCGGTGCTGGAATGGAATGAGGGATTGCTATTGGCAGACGGACTGTTCGCAGACGCTGGACTCGTCCACATCACCGGAGCAGTTGTTGTCGATGCCGTCACAGAGTTCAGCGGCCCCTGGTTTCATGTCGCTCCGCGTGTCGTCACAATCCCCTGAGACCCTTGAGGTGTTCGGAGGCTGTCGACACGCCAGTTCTGCCCCCCAGCTGGCGCCGACGCCGTCATGGTCCCGGTCGGGATAGAAGGTGATCCAATCCGCTTCGTCACTCGCGTCGTCCGCGGAGCCGTTGCAGTCATCGTCCACGCCATTGGCGCATAGCTCCTTGGACGGAGTGCCCGGGGTGCACCGACCGTAGTTGCCCCACTCACAGACCACCTTGGGCGGCTTGCCGTCCTGGCCCTCCACGGTCTCGCACAGTTCGCCGCAGGCCGGCGCCGAGCGCATGCAGACCCCCTGGCCACAGGTGATGGGCGGGACGTCATCCACCTTCCCATTGCAATCGTTGTCCTCGCGATCGCATACCTCTGGGCTGGGGGTGCCCGGGGTGCAGGTCCGCTCCACGCCGTTGACGCACGCCTGGACGGATGCAGCGCAAGCGCCCACGCCGCACTGCTTGATGGCGCCCGGCTTGACGGCCGCATTGCTGTCATTGCAGTCGGTTGCGTTCGTCACGTAACCGGCGGGACGCCCACAACTGTCGATCCAGTTGTTCGGCGCCCCATAGCCGTCCCCGTCCGCGTCCCGGTAGAACCTGGAGACCTGCCAGACGGACGCATTGGAGTCGTTGCAGTCGAGGTTGTTGGTCACCCAGCCGAGGCCGAGGGGGCACCCCTGAATGCTAGCGCCCGCGCCATAGCCATCCCCATCCGCGTCCCGGTAGAGAGTGCGCAGCAACCCCTCGTCGATCTTTCCATCGCAGTCATTGTCGACACCGTCACAAACCTCCGGCTCACACTCCGGCGGCGGAGGACAGTCCGGGCAACCGCTGACCTCCTCTGGAGGTGGTTCCGAGGGATTGGCGGCAAAGCCAATCGAGGAGACGAGGGTCACTGTCAGGAACAGGAGGGTGGACAGCAAAGCCTCATATCGGCCAAGGCTCCGCCCACTCACGCGAATGCATGATTTTCGTGTCATTGATTTCTTTCGCTCTTGAGCTGAACGGAGGCCGCGCGGTGTGCGCCTGGGTCAGGCTGGGCTCAACCGGTTCGCAATGGGGACTGCTACAAGGAGCCTCTCCGGCGCCTCTAGGAACACGGAAGGTTGTTAGCAAAACATGGGCCAATACCGCAGCCCGTCTTGTTCCAAGCGCTGAGCGGCTCCCACCGTCGCGATTCGGGTTGCCCCATCCCGCTTCATGGACGCCCCCGGTCCAGACTCCCAAGGTCGAGCTACGAGACGGAGCCCTTCACCGTTCTGCTTGCAGCCAGGGGCGCAACGGCCCCACAGGGGCATGCCGCCTGCGGGCACGGTGAAGTCGAGCATGGAGCCCAGGGATGCGAGCGGTGCGTCCACAAGCGCATCGCGGGCGCGACTGGTGGGCCGCGCACCGGGACACGTTCAAGAAGCGCTGGGGCGTTCGGAGCAGCTGACGGCGGCATGCCACCGTCAGCCTCCTGAGTTCGCTACTGCGCCAGGTCCGGGCGGTAGGTGGCCAGGGTGCAGCGCATGCGCTGGACCTGCTCCGCGCTGAAGCCGGTCATGCAGGCGTCGTCCGTCAGCTCCATGTAGTTCTGGATGGGGACCGGCACGCCGCCGCAGCTGGTGATTCCCGCGGTGCACCCCTTGTGAGAGGTGGCGTTGGGCAGGGTGTCGCAGATGCGGTCTCCGGTGGTGTAGCAGTCCGGCGCGGTGGCCGTGCCGCATCCCGAGTAGTACGTGTGGAACAGGCCCAGGTAGTGGCCCACCTCGTGCGTGACGGTCCGCCCGTTGTGGTACGGCACGACGGGCCCCACCCGTCCGAATGCCAGCCAGTTGATGACCACCCGGTCTTGCGGCTGACCCACGGCGCCCGTGGGCTCCGCGGGGAGGAAGGGCACGTAGCCTCGCGAACCGCCGGCGCTGTTGGTGTAGATGTTCACGTAGCGCGTTGGATCCCACGCGGTGCTGAGCCAGTAGCTGCCCGTGTCCTGGTACCAGGTCGTGTTGCAATAGCGCTGGATGCCCGTGGTCGGATTGCCCAAGGGGTCCACGGTGGCAAGGAAGAACTCAATCTTGCTATCCACCCCACTGCCCCCCGGAGTGCCAGTCAGCGCGCGGAAGTCCTCATTGAGGACCGCAATCTGACTGTGGACCAGCGCGTCCGACACGTTGCCAGTCGTGCACGCGGTGTCCGCGACGACATGGACAACGACCGGGATGCGCCGCACCGCCACGGGCAACCACTGAGGGCCGGGGACGGTCGAGTCCATGGAGCAATCGGAGGCGGAGGGAGAAAACTTCGCCACAAAGGAAGGCGCAGGCTCCGGGGCGGCACAGCTGTTGGGGGCGGCGCCGGACAGGAGCGCCAGAGCATGACCAACCATCATGGAAAGAATTGTCATTTGAACCCAGGATACCTTGGGCTCACGCGACTGGCGCCACCACTTCAGACGAGATGTCCGCCATTGCAAGCGGCAACGCCTCGTCCCACCCAAGGCTTCAAGTGTTCATTGAATTCTTGGTCGCTCATGCCGCCCTTGCCGACCCTCCACCACAGCCCCGACTCCAGCAAGGCCCTCAGAGGAATGGATGGAAATGCCCGCTTGAAATAGAAAACAATCACAGAATGTGAAATCCCATTTTCAAGCATGCCGCCAAGCAACTCCGCGAGTTCCACTGGGGTCAGCAGCTTCTCTTTCGCACGAAGCACGTTCAAGACATCCTCATCGCGCATCAAGCCCATACAATCTCCAAGACGCGAGCAGAACCGATGACTCGAGCCCCCGCATGCATCGGAATCTCCATCCCCTGAGCCACGTGCAGCCAAGGCTCGGACAGAAGCGGCTCGATGACGGCCTCCTTCTCCTGTCCCGGAACAAGCGGTCCGGCGTCATCCAATGTGACGAAGCCGCCGTCCAATGCCATCTGGCCATCATCGGCTCTGCTTCCAATGTTCCAATTGGGCCTGAACTCTTTCCCCATGGGGCCCTGGGAGCCGCCCTCTTCAGGCATCAAGAGTCTGACCACTGCACGGATGAGCAAACGCTGTCGCATGGCACTCTCCTGTTCGTCACATTTCAGGTGAGCACAAGACTCTCGTAACTGCGAAGCCAAAGCCATCCACGCCGCGCGTCCTCCGCCCCGGAATCACTCACAGGGCGGAGCACAGCACCGACAAATCTCAGCCCTTCGTCAGCGGGCGGTACCGGATCCGGTGCGGCTCCAGCGCGTCCGGGCCCAGGCGCTTCTTCTTGTCCGCTTCGTAGTCCTCGAAGTTGCCCTCGAAGAAGAAGGCCTTGCTGTCGCCTTCGAACGCCAGGATGTGCGTGACGATGCGGTCCAGGAACCAGCGGTCGTGGCTGATGACCACCGCGCAGCCCGCGAAGCTCAAGAGCGCGTCCTCCAGGCTTCGCAGCGTCTCCACGTCCAGGTCGTTCGTGGGCTCGTCCAACAGCAGCAGGTTGCCGCCGGCTTTGAGCATCTTCGCCAGGTGCAGCCGGTTGCGCTCGCCGCCGGACAGGTCCTTCACCCGCTTCTGCTGATCCGTGCCCTTGAACGCGAAGCCCGACAGGTACGCGCGGCTGGGCACCGTGCCCGCCTTGCCCAGGTCGATGAGGTCCAACCCCCCGCTCACCTCCTGGAACACCGACTGCTCACCGTTCAGCGAGTCGCGGCTCTGGTCCACGTAGGCCATCACCACCGACTCGCCAATCCGCAGCTCGCCCGCGTCCGGCTTCTCCGTGCCCGTCATCATCCGGAACAGCGTCGTCTTGCCCGCGCCGTTCGGACCAATCACGCCCACGATGCCGCCCGGCGGCAGCTTGAAGTTCAACTCGTCGATGAGCAGCCGGTCGCCGTACGCCTTGCGCAGCCCCTTCGCCTCCACCACCAACCCACCCAGCGGCGGACCTGGCGGAATCATCACCTCGCCCGTCACGTCCCGCTTCTGCTGCGACTGGTTGAACAGCTCCTCGTACGCGGCGATGCGCGCCTTGCTCTTCGCCTGACGCGCCTTCGGAGACGCCCGCACCCACTCCAGCTCGCGCTTGAGCGTCTTCTGACGGTGGCTCTCCGACTTCTCCTCCAACTCCAACCGCTTCTGCTTCTGGTCCAGCCAGCTGGAGTAGTTCCCCTTCCAGGGCACCCCCTCGCCGCGGTCCAGCTCCAGGATCCACTCCGCCACGTTGTCCAGGAAGTACCGGTCGTGCGTGATGCACACGATGGTCCCCGTGTATGCCTTCAGCGCCTGCTCCAGCCACGCCACGCTCTCCGCGTCCAGGTGGTTGGTGGGCTCGTCCAACAGCAGCAGGTCCGGCTTCTCCAGCAGGATGCGGCAGAGCGCCACGCGGCGCTTCTCACCGCCGGACAGCTTCGTCACGTCCGCGTCGCCCGGAGGCAGCCGCAGGGCGTCCATCGCCATCTCCAGCGTGCGGTCCAGCTCCCAGCCGTTCGTCGCGTCGATGAGGTCCTGCAGCTTCGCCTGCTCGGCGAGCAGCTTCTCCATCTGCGCGTCGTCCATGGGCTCCGCGAACTTCGCGCTGACCTCATTGAAGCGATCCAACGCCTGGCGGATCTCCTTCAGACCCAGCTCCACGTTCCCCTTCACGTCCAGCTTCGGGTCGAGCTGCGGCTCCTGCGCCAGGTAGCCCACCTTCACCGTGGGGTCCGGCTTCGCGATGCCGAAGAACTCCGTGTCCACCCCCGCCATGATGCGCAGGAGCGTGGACTTGCCGGAGCCGTTGGGGCCAATCACGCCAATCTTCGCGCCCGGGAAGAAGGACAGGTAGATGCCCTTGAGGATGTCCTTGCCGTTCTTGACCTTGCGCAGGTCTTGCATCGTGAAGATGAAATTCTGGGCCATGGCGGAAGGCCTCCTGGGATTCGCCGAAACGTGAGCGGGGCCAGCGGATAGCAGGGAGCCCCATCCGGCTCAAGGCGCCTGCGTCAGCGCCGTGTCCGGTTGGACGGGGCGCGTCACGCGTCCAGGAGCGAAAACGCCTGCTCGCTGACCAGCGAACCCAATTCGAAGGTGTTAGAGGAAGCGCCCCATGTCCGAGCCCACGACCCCCGCCCTGGAGCTGAAGGGCCTCTCCAAGGCCTACGGAAAGTTCACTGCCCTTCACGCCGTGGACCTCACCATCCGCCCCGGTGAAATCTTCGCCCTCCTGGGCCCCAACGGCGCCGGAAAGACGACCCTCATCGGCAGTGTGTGCGGCCTGGTGAGGAAGTCCGCTGGCACCATGAAGGTCTTCGGCAAGGACCTGGACGTGGACCCCACCGGGCCCCGCTACCAGGTCGGCCTGGTGCCGCAGGAGATCAACTTCGACCCGTTCTTCTCCGTCGCGGAGTCCCTGCGCATCCAGCAGGGCTACTACGGCCAGCCCCGCGACGACGCGCGCATCGACGAAGTCCTCACCGCCTTGAACCTCCAGGCCAAGAAGGACTCCCTCACGCGCGCCCTGTCCGGCGGCATGAAGCGCCGGCTGCTCATCGCCAAGGCCCTGGTCCACAAGCCCAAGCTCGTGTTCCTGGACGAGCCCACCGCGGGCGTGGACGTGGAGCTGCGCCGCGACCTGTGGACGTACGTGAAGAAGATCGCCAGCGAAGGCACCACCATCGTCCTCACCACGCACTACCTGGAAGAGGCCGAGGAGCTGGCGGACCGCGTGGGCATCATCAACGAGGGCCGCCTGCTCATGACCGAGGACAAGGCCTCGCTCCTGCGCCGGTTCGGCGAGAAGCGCCTGGTCGTCACCTTCGCCGAACCGCAGGCCGCCATGCCCGCCGCGGGCGCGCGCTTCGCCGCGAGCCTGTCCACCGACGGCCGCACGCTCACCTACGTGGAGCGCGACAACTGCGCGCCCTCCGGTGAGCTGCTCCGCTCGCTCTACGCGGACGGGCTGCCCATCTCGGAAGTGGAGACGCGGCGGTCGCGCCTGGAAGACGTGCTCATCGAAATCCTCCGTGGCCGCCCCTCGCAGGCCGCCTGAACCCCCGCTCCTTCGAAAAACACCCCATGAACGTCCTCGGGATGCAGACGCTGTTCGCGAAGGAGGTCCGGCGCTTCATGCGCGTGCCGGGCCAGACCATCCTGTCGCCCCTCATCAGCACCACGCTGTACTTCATCGTCTTCGGCTATTCGATTTCCGGCCGCATCCACGAGGTGGAGGGCCAGCCGTACCTGCACTTCATCGTGCCGGGCCTCGTGTTCCTGGGCATCGCGAACAACGCGTTCCTCAACAGCTCCTCGTCGCTGTTCATCACCAAGATTCAGGGCACGGTGGTGGACCTGCTGGTGGCACCGCTGGGGCCCGGTGAGCTGATGGTGGGCTTCATCGGCGGCGCCATGGTGCGCGGCCTGGTGGTGGGCCTGCTGACGTGGATTGTCGCGGCGGTGTTCTCCGGCTTCAGCCTGGAGCACCCGCTGGCGACGCTCTACTTCCTCATGCTGTCCAGCTACGTGTTCAGCGTGCTGGGCATGCTGGCCGCCGTGTGGGCGGAGAAGTTCGAGCAGATCAACTTCTTCCCGACCTTCGTCATGCTGCCGCTCACGTTCCTGGGCGGCGTCTTCTACTCGGTGCGCGAGCTGCCCTCGCCGTGGAACCACGTCAGCCTCTTCAACCCCATGGTCTACATGGTGGAGGGGCTGCGCTACGGCATGCTCGGCAGCAGCCTGTTCTCGCCGCTCGTGGGCGGGGCCATCCTCGCCCTCACCGCGGCGGTCGCGACGGGCGTCACGTACGCGGTGCTGCGCTCCGGCTACAAGATGAAGGCCTAGGCGTCAGTAGCCCGCCTGCCTCCTCAACGGGTAGGGAGGCGGGCCCCTCCCTGCTGGACAGAACCCCGGTCATTTTGGAAGTCGGCTGTTTCCCGCCCGGTGAGAAAGCGCGGTATCCTCCCGGACACCCATGGCGGTCGGTTTCGGGAAATACGAGCTGCTTCGAAAAATCGCGTCGGGCGGGATGGGACAGGTGTTCCTCGCCCGCGAGCACGGGACGGGCTTCGAGCGCCTGGTCGTCCTCAAGCTCATCTTGCCGCACCTCGCCGAGGACGAAGAGTTCCTCGAAATGTTCCTGGACGAGGCGCGGCTGGTGGCGCGGCTGTCCCACCCGAACCTCATCACCATCCTCGACCTCTCGGAGATTGAGGGCCGGCACTGCCTGGCCATGGAGTACGTGCAGGGCGAGGACGTGCGCCGGCTGGACCGCTTCGCGCGCAAGCAGGAGCGCCCGCTGCCGGTGGGCCTGGTGGTGCGCATCATCGCGGACGCGGCGGCGGGGCTGTCCTACGCGCACGGTGCGCGGGACGGGCACGGCCAGCCGCTGATGCTGGTGCACCGCGACGTGTCGCCGCAGAACGTGCTCGTCGGGTTCGACGGGGGCGTGAAGGTCATCGACTTCGGCGTGGCGAAGGCAGCCACCAGCGGTCAGCAGACGGCGACGGGCGTGCTCAAGGGCAAGTACCCGTACATGTCGCCGGAGCAGGCCAACGGGATGGCGGTGGACGGCCGGAGCGACCTGTTCGCGCTCGGGGTCGTGATGTGGGAGCTGCTCACCGGCAAGCGCCTCTTCAAGGGCGACACGGACCTGATGACGCTGCGGCTGGTGCGCGACTGCCAGGTGCCTCCGCCGTCGCAGCTCAACCCCAAGCTGCCGCCGGGCCTGGACGAGATCGTCCTCAAGGCCCTGGCGCCCACGCCGGAGGGCCGCTACGCGGACTGCGCCGCGTTCCGGTTGGCGTTGGAGGACTGGACGCTCAACCTGCGGCTGCCGTCCAGCAGCGCGCACCTGGCCGCGTACCTGCGGGAGCTGTACGCGGACCGCATCGCCACGGAAGCGGACCCGACGAAGTTGGATCAGCTGGCCGAGGACGTGGACCTGGACGCGCAGTCCAACTCCTCGAAGGACGGGATGCCCACGTCGGGTGCGCGAGGGCAGGCCGCGTCGCGCGCGTCGAAGCTGGTGGGGCCGCCGTCCCGTCCGCCCACGCGCGTGGAGCCGGAGAAGACACGGAACACCGCGGCCCTGATGCCGCCGGAGCCTCCGAAGCGGCGTGCATGGCTGCCCCTCGTGGTGGGCGGTGTGGCGCTGGTGGTGGGTGGCGCGGCGGTGGTGCTGATGCGCGGCTCCGAGACGGCGACGCCGCCCCCGGTCGTGGCCACGCGGCCCCCGGATGATGTGCAGGGCCGCACGCCGGAGACGCCCGCGCGGCCCACCACGCCGGAGGCGCCGCCGGAGAACACCGCGCCCCAGCCGGTGCGCCTGATGGTGACGAGCGAGCCGCCCGGCGCCACGGTGCAGGTCGCGGGCGAGGAGCGCGGCATCACGCCGGTGGCGCTGCCGCTGGTGCCCGGGGAGCCGTCGGTGGCGGTGACGCTCGCGCTCAACGGCTACGAGCCGGTGACGCGGCAGATGTCCGCGGCGGACGCGCCCGGGGTGGCGGTGGCGCTCCAGAAGCGGGCGGCCCGCCCGGCGACCCCGCCGAGGAAGCCGCCGTCAGGGTCGTCGCTGGGCATCAAGACGGGGCGCTGAGGCGCCTCTTCGTGCCGCCGGTCCGGCGGACAAGCATTGCCCGGGTGAAGCGCGTCAGGAGCGCTTCGCTCGCGACTCCGCGGCCACGACGACGACGTAGCCGTCCGGGTCCTTGGCCCAGAACTCCCAGCGGCGCGAGTTCGGGTTCACGTGCGGCGCCTCCACCCACTCCACCTTCAGCGCCTGCGCCGCCTCCACGCACGCGTCGAAGTCCGTGGTCTCGAACCAGAGCAGCACGCCGTGACCTCGCGGCGCCGAGTCCGGCCCCATCAGGTTCGCGTGCTCATCCACGTCCCACGCGTGGAGCTGGAGCACGAGCTCGCCGTTGTTCAGCAGCATCTCGTACTCGGGCCCGCCGTGCCCGCTCTCACAGCCGAGCACCGCCTGGTACCACCGGCTGCTCGCCTCCACGTCGCGCACCGCGATGAGGGGCTGCGAACGGACGTGGCCGGTGCGGCGGGGCTTGCTCGGCATGAGGGGCTCCGACTCGGAAGAAGGACGAGGCGCGTGCGGCCCCGTCCTTCAGGTGAGGCACTACCGCTTGAAGTGGTCCGCGACGACGCTCGCCACGGCGGCGGTCAGCTTCTTGCCCGTGGGGATGTGCAGGAACTCATTGGGCCCGTGCGCGTTGCTGCCCGGCCCCAGGAGCCCCGTGATGAGGAACTGCGCCTCCGGGAAGCGCTCGCCCAGCATGCCCATGAACGGGATGGTGCCACCCTCGCCCATCGCCATCGCGGGCTTGCCGAAGCACGTCTTGGACGCGTTCTCCACCGCGTTCGACAGCCAGCTGGCCAGCGGCGGCGCGTCCCAGCCCACCGACGCCTTGTCCCCGTCGAACGACACCTTCGCGCCGTACGGCGGATCCTTCTCCAGCGTCTCCTTCAGCGCCTTCGCGGCCGCCTTGGGGTCCACGCGCGGCGGGATGCGCATGGACAGCTTCCACGTCGTGAAGGGGCGCAGCACGTTGCCCGCGCTCGCCAGGCCCGGCACGCCCTCCACGCCCGTCAGCGCCAGCGCCGGACGCCAGGTGCGGTTGAGCACCAGCTCCTCGCCGTCCGTCGTCACCGGGTTCGCGCCCTCCACCCAGGGGAACTTCGAGAACAGCTCGTCGCCCATCGTCTGGGCCGCGGCCTTCGCCTGCTGGCGCCGGCCCTCCGGAATCTCCGTGTGCAGGGCCTGCACCTTGATGTGGCCCGTGGCCTCGTCCTCCACGCGCGACAGCAGCATCCGCATGATGCGCATGGAAGACGCCACCACGCCCGTCGCGTCACCGGAGTGCACGCCCTCCGTGAGGATGTCCACGCGCAGGTTGCCGGCGATCATTCCGCGCAGGCTGGTGGTCATCCACAGCTGCTCATAGTTCGCGCAGCCCGAGTCCAGGCACACCACCAGCGACGGCTTGCCGATGCGCGGCGCCAGCGCCTCGATGTACGCGGGCAGGTCGTAGCTGCCGCTCTCCTCGCACGCCTCGATGACGATGGCGCAGCGCGCGTGCGGCACGCCCTGCTCCTTGAGCAGCCGCAGCGCGGACAGCGACGCGAACGCGGAGTAGCCGTCATCCGCGCCGCCGCGTCCGTAGAGCTTGTCGCCCTCGCGCACGGGGGTCCACGGCGTCAGGCCTTCACGCCAGCCGGTCATCTCCGGCTGCTTGTCCAGGTGTCCGTACAGCAGCACGGTGTCGTCACCGCGCGTGCCCGGCACCTCCATGTAGATGACCGGCGTGCGGTCCTTGCCGTCCGCCGTCTTCAGCCGCACCACCTCCACCGTCAGGCCCGGCAGGTGCGTGGCCTGCGCGCGGCACCAGTCCGCGATGAGCTGGACGGCCTGCTCCATGTGGCCGGACTTCACCCAGTCCGGGTCGAAGGCGGGCGACTTGTTGGGGATGCGGATGTAGCGCTCCAGCGCCGGGACGATTTCCTGCTCCCAGATGCGCTCGGACGAGGCGAGGGCTTGGTCGACGTTCATGGCGGCGCCATGCTGCCCACCCCGGCGCCCCCTGTCGATGGAAAGCCCCGCCTCCCGAGTGGCGGAGGCCCCCGTCCTGAACCTCCCCGCCCGCCCGGCACGCGGCCTGCCGTCCTGCGTCAGGCCGCGTGCGGGTCCGGTTTCACGCGGGGTTCAGGGCTGGATTTCGCGGACGCTCAGCCACTTGAAGTCCACGTCCGTGGCGTTGTCCCAGCGGAACACCGCGATGGGGCCACCCCAGGTAATGGGGGCGGCGGGCACGGCGCCGCCGCAGTGCTGGGCGTCGCCGCCCCACCTGCCGGCGTCCGTGGTGTCGTAGGCCTTCTTCCACGTCACCTTGTCCGCGTTCTCGTTGACGTACAGCTCCAGCTTCACCGCCGTCTGGCCGCTGACGGTGACGTTGCGCATGACGGCCTTGAAGCCCACCCAGCGGCCCTTGAGAGCGGAGGTGGCGGTGACGTAGGGCGTCTGCTCGTAGGAGACGTGCCAGGTCTCCTTCTCCCAGCGAGCGCGGCCGTCATAGTGCAGGCCGGCCTTGTAGCTGCTGCCCTCGCAGCCGGAGTGGTCGTCGTTGTGCTTCCCGCCGCGCGCGTACCACGCGAAGTTGTCCTTCACGTCGGCCACCGCGTTGACCTTCACGAAGCCGGTCATCTCGATGTTCTTCCAGTCGTTCGGCGCCTGCATGTAGCCGCGGCTCGCCAGCACGTCCCGGTCGTAGGTGGGAATCTTCCGGTCGTCGTAGCCCGTGGACGTGAAGACGCTCATCCGCACCTGCTTGTCCTTCATCTTCCAGGAGCCGTCGCTGTTGCGGGTGATGGTGTCCTGCGGGTCGAAGCGCGCGTCCGCCAGCGCGTTGTCCGCCAGCGTCCACGCCTCGCCCCCGGACTTCGAGGGGTAGAGCATGGTGACGCCGAAGCGGTCCTGGCCCGCCGTGGGCGTGGCGGTGCCGGTGATGGCGGCCCACTCCGCGATGCTGGCCCAGGTGTTGACGGAGTTGCCGTTGACGGTGACGCGCACGTAGCGGGCGTTGCGCGCGGTGAAGCTGTAGCGCTCGAAGTTCGCGGTGGCGCCGGACGACGTCGTGGACACGGCCGTGGACCAGGTGGTGCCGTCCGTGGACGTGGCGAGGACGAACGTGTTGGTCCGCTCGTTGCCCCGGTGCCAGGCGATGTCCACCGCGGACAGCGACTTCACGCTGCCCAGGTCGCCCCGGAGCCACTGCCCCACGCCGTCGCTGGACCAGCGCGTGGTGAGGTTGCCGTCGACGGTGGCGGACGGCGGGTTGCCGTCATTCCCACTGGCGGTGACGGCGGTGAAGCCCGACGCGGCGAGCGCCGGTGCGGCGGACCCGAGCAGCAGGAGCGCGCTCGTGGTGGTGACGTGCCGCTTCCACGGTGATGGATGAGATTGAGACAAGGTGCTTCCTCCTGGCGGCCGAGTACCGGCCCGCCTCCGAGGGCATTCCCTGTCGTTGCATGTTTCACTGTCCGGAAAACTCGCGGCCCGCCTCCCCTGCTTCCAGGGTGGCGGGCCGCGCGTGAAACATTGTCTGCCTTTGCGTGCGGGCTACTCGCGCAGCTTCACCACCGCCGCGGAGGGTCCCTCCAGGCGCATGACGTTGCCGGTGAGCGGAGACGCCTCCACGGTGCCGCCGTAGCGCGGGTTCTCGCTCCACGCGACGATGCCCGCGCTCGCGTGCGTGGGCAGCGTGTGCACCAGCGAGCCCCGCAGGTTCACGAAGATGAGGAACGTGTCCCCTTCCGCGCGGCGCTCCAGCACGAACGCGTCCGGCCCCAGCGCTCGGGCGTCGTGCGTGCCCTCACGGCTGGTGAGCACGGGCTCCGTGGCGCGCAGACGCAAGAGCTCCTTGTAGAGCGTGTGGACGCCCTTGGCCTCCGCGCCGTCCAGTTCGCCCCAGTCCAGCGTGGAGCGGGTGAAGGTGTCGCGGGCCTGCGGGTCCGGCACCTCCTCGCCCTTGAAGCGAGAGAAGCCGGCGAACTCCTTGCGGCGCCCCTCCGTGACGAGCTTGCCCAGCTCCGCGTTGTGGTCCGTGAAGTAGAGGAACGGCGTGCGCGCGTTCCACTCCTGGCCCATGAAGAGCAGCGGCGTGAAGGGCGACATCAAGAGCAGCGTGCTCATGGCGCGGTAGGCGGCCGGCGACACGTCCTCCGACAGGCGATTGCCGAAGGGCCGGTTGCCCACCTGATCATGGTTCTGGATGCAGTGGACGAAGTGCCACGGCCCCAGCCCCTTCGGGTCCGTGCCGCGCGCATGGCCCAGGTTCTTCGACTTCTGGCCCGTGTAGAACCAGCCCTGCCGCAGCGTCGCGGCCAGGTCCTCCGCGCTGCCCGTGTAGTCCTGGTAGTAGCCCTCGTGGTCGCCCGCGAAGGCGCGCCGCAGCTGATGGTGCAGGTCATCCGCCCAGACGCCATCCAGGCCGTAGCCGCCCTCCGCCGCGGGCGTGACGAGCTTGCGCTCGTTGCGCTCATCCTCGGCGATGACGACCACGCGGCGGCCGGAGGCGGAGGCGTGGGCGCGCTCGGTGATTTCGGTGAGCAGGTGCGGCTGGCCTTCATCCACCAGGGCGTGCGCCGCGTCCAGGCGCAGGCCGTCCGCGTGGTAGTCGCGGATCCACATCTCCACGTTGGAGAGCACCAGCGAGCGCACGAAGCGGCTGCCCTCGCTGTCGTAGTTCACCGCGTCGCCCCAGGGCGTGTGGTGCTTGCCGGTGAAGTAGTGCGGCGAGTACGCGCGCAGGTAGTTCCCGTCCGGTCCGAAGTGGTTGTAGACGGCGTCGATGAGCACCGCGAGCCCGTGCGCGTGCGCCGCGTCGATGAGCTTGCGCAGCCCCTTCGGCCCGCCGTACGTGGCCTGCGGCGCGAAGAGGTCCACGCCGTCGTAGCCCCAGTTGCGCGCGCCCGGGAAGCTGGCCACCGGCAACAGCTCCAGCGTGTTGACGCCCAATTCGCGCAGGTGGGTGAGCTTCGGGATGAACGCCTCGAACGTGCCCTCCGGCGTGGCGGTGCCCACGTGCACTTCGTAGATGACCAGGGCCCGCGGATCCGGCCCCTTCCAGTGCGAGTCCGTCCAGCCGTGGTCCGAGCCCACCACCTCCGACGGACCGTGCACGCCCTTCGGCTGCGAGCGGGACCACGGGTCGGGGAAGGCATCCCCGCCGTCCACGCTGAGCTTGTAGCGCGCGCCCTCGGCCAGGTCCGGCAGCGCGCCGCCAAAGCAGCCGTCCGCCTCGTCGGTGAGCGGCACCTTGCGCAGGACGCGGTCCTCCGCGTCGTAAAGGACGGCGTCCACGCCCTGGTGGCCGGGCGCCCAGACGCGCCAGCGCACCGACGTACCCTCCACCCACGCACCCAGCCGGGGCGCCTGCGACCGTGCTTCAATCGATTGAGCCATGTCGTGTCCCTGTTAACGCGCGAACGCGAGCACGGGGAGCACCCCTCGCCCTCAAGGCCCACCGCTGTTCACGGGCCGACCTCTCGGGGCCCACGAGTGCGGACCGGCGGACGGAGGAGCGCACGCCCTCCGCACAGGGAGGATGGCTTGTGGCGCCCGGGCACGTCCCGGATGATGGGCGCCGCCGAGCCCGCCACTCCTGGAGTCCACCGCGATGTCTCCCCGTTCCGGCGTCGAACCCTCCGCCTTCCCCGAAGGCCCGCCCATCCAGGAGCGCGTGGCCGCGCTGGAGGTGCTGTCGCCCCAGGAGATCGACGCGCGCCTGGGCGACCTGGGCTACCGGGGCCAACCCGAGGCCCGCCGCGCGGCCTCCGTGCTCGCCTACCGCCACCTGCGCCGCATCCGCCGGCTGTACCTGGAGGGACTGGAGCCCGAGCCCGGCACCCGCGAGAACGTCCTCTTCCTGGGCCCCACCGGCTCCGGCAAGACGTTCCTCGTGGAGCTGATGTTCCGGGAGATCCTGGGCGTGCCCACCGTGCTCGCGGACGCCACCCAGTTCTCCGAAACGGGCTACGTGGGTGACGACGTCAGCACCCTGCTGTCCCGCCTCTACGAAGCCGCGGAGCGCGACGCGGCGTGGGCCGCCTGCGGCGTCATCTGCATGGACGAGTTCGACAAGCTCGCCACCAGCCGCTCCGACAGCCGCTTCTCCGGCCAGCAGACCACCAAGGACGTGAGCGGCTTTGGCGTGCAGCGCAGCCTGCTGCACCTGCTCTCCGCGGCGCAGGCCACCTTCCCGCCGGACTTCGGCTTCACCAGCCGGATCCGCTCCGAATCCCTGGACATGGGCTGCATCACCTTCATCGCCTGCGGTGCCTTCAGCGGCTTCCGGGGCACGGCGGCGACCATGGCCCACGTGGAGCGCGTGGGCTTCGGCCGCGAGCCCGGCAAGGGCGGCCAGAAGGACCTGGAGTCCATCGCCACGCGCATCACGGAAGAGCACCTGGAGAACACCACCGCGTTCTCCCGCTACGGCTTCATCCCGGAGCTGATTGGCCGCTTCAACCGGCTGGTGTCCTTCAACCCGCTGGACGCGGCCACGCTGGGGGACATCCTTCAGAACAACGTCCTGCGCACCTGGGAGCGCGAGTTCGCCCACGAGGGCCTGGAGCTCACCGTGGACCCCGCCGTGCGCGAGTGGATTGTCGCCCGCGCCCTCAAGCGTGAAACAGGCGCTCGCGGTCTGCGCACCACCCTGGCCCCCGTGCTGGAGCAGGCCGCCTACGAGCACTTCGGCCATGGCAAGGCCGCCACCGTGCGCCTGGTGTTGAAGGACGACGCCGTGCACGCCGTGCGCGGCTGAGATGGGAGCAGCCGACGTGCCGGGGCCCGGTCCGCGGGGTCCCCGAAGCGTCGTTCAGCCGGGCCCGTCCTTCACCCGCGAGTCAGACGCCTTACGGTTGAGGCACACGACAGCCGCGCGGAGGCGGACGACCCATGGCACACATCAACCAGGAAATCCCCCGGGAGCAGTGGGAGAGCTACCTCGCCGGCATCAGCAAGCAGGACGCCACCCAGTGGGTGCGCGTGGAGTCCATCGACGCGGAGACGGGCGACCAGCCCCTCGCCGACCGCCTGCCCCTGGTGGACATCTCCCTGGAGCGGAAGGGAAGCGACGCGGGCGCGGTGCAGATCATCGTGGGCCGCGAGGACGGGCGCATCACCCACCGCATCCTCGAACCGGACCACCTCTACGCGGAGCTGGACGGAGAGTCGGGCGCGCTGGAGTGCCTGGAGATTGGCGAGCGCGGCGGCAAGACGCTCGTCTTCTTCGAGCGCGCCACCGAGGCCGATGAGGTCTCCGCCCGCTTCTAGCGCCCGAAACGGCACGAGGCCGACGGGCGCGTCGCGAAGACGCTCCCACCGGCCCCTGCCCCCTCACGAGCGTGACGCTTGAATCACGGGTACAGCGCGCGGGCGCCCTGCTTGTCCAGGGTGGTCAGCACGAGGTCGCCCGTCTGGGTGCCGTTGCACTGCGGGTAGTGCATGACGGAGGAGCGGTCGTAGGTGGTGGTCAGCGCGCGCCACTGGCTGTCCTCGTAGCAGCCGCTCGCCGTGGAGCGGGTGTGCTCGTGGCGGAAGCCCAGCGTGTGGCCCAGCTCGTGGCGCAGGATGCCCGTCAGCGTCCAGGGCGCCAGGTTGCCGAAGGCGCTGCTGTCCACCAGCACGTTGCGGCCGGAGCGGGCGGAGTTCGGGAAGAACGCGCGCGCCACGTAGGACTGGCCCGACACCGGACGGATGTCGAACAGCACGCCCGTCTGGGACGCGGTGCAGGACGCGTCGTACTGGGAGTTGTAGATGAACTTCACGCTCGCGGTGGCCTCCCAGGCCGCCGTCGCGCTCGCCATCGCGCTCACCATCTTCGCCTTGTTCGTGCCGAAGCTGTTGCTGATGCAGTAGGTGAGGTTCGTCTTCTGGGTGGCGCTCCACTTGATGTCGCCGCCGATGTAGTACACGGCCAGGCCGTCCTGCGACTTGCCCAGCTGCGACTCGACGACGTTGTGGAAGTAGGCCTGCAGCTCCTCCTCGGACTCCAGCGCCTCGTCACCGTTGACGATGAACTTCCCGCCCTCCCACGGCTCACGGTACGCCTGGGCCTTGAACTCGTCCCACGTGGGCTTGACCTCGGACTCCTGCGCTGACTCGGGACCACCGCACGCACCGAGCATCAGCGAGACGCCGGCCAGCATCGCAACAGAGCGGAACTTGAGCATGGGAACTCTTCCTGTGTGCTTCGAGGGATGCGCGGCCACCACCTGGCCTTCCCGCCAGGCGCGGTCCGCCGCGCGCCGGGCCATTGAGCAACTGTCGGGCCAACGGCGCTCCCCAGGAGAAAAACAGGAAACGCGGGGATAGCTGGAGCGCCCCCGCTCCAGCTATCCCCACGTCAACCGTCACTTCACGTGACGTTTACAAAGCCAAGCTCCCTGAAAGACTAAGCTTTTCCGGGGAACCTCTTACTGTCTGAGAAAGAGACAGCAAGGTGTCCTGATTCCGGTCAGGCCTGCGAGCAGCTTTCCGGGGAATCCCTAGAGGATGGCGCGGCGCATCTTCCAGTAGGTCTCCTTGGCCATGCGGAAGGTGTTGGAGCCTGGTGGCAGCAGGGCGCGCAGGAGCTCCGCGGACTGAATCTGGAGGGGGCGCACGCAGTGGGCATCCAGCTGGTGGCGCAGGTAGCCCACCATGTCGCGGCTCCGGTACTCGTTGAAGTAGTTGCGCAGCTCCGCCTCCGTGCGGGCCTTGCCGTTGTCCGCGTACTTGGCCACGAAGGGGCTGAAGTCCGGGTAGAGGCTGCCCTTGCCGAAGCCGCCGTGCACGGTGGTCTTCATGAAGTTGCCGATGAGCAGGTCGTCGAACACCTGGTACTTCACGGCGGTCATCAGCGAGCCGCGGGGCGCCTCGAAGGTGATGCCCTTGTGGAAGCGGCGCTTGTTGAACTCGATGACGTGCTCCTGGCCGCCCACGCGGAAGCGCAGGAAGTCCATCACCGTGCCCAGGTGCTCGACGGCGCGGAAGTACTGCTCCAGCTGCTTCACCTCGTCCGCGTCCAGGCGCTCGCTCCAGTCGTCCCCGAACTCCCTGGAGTCCACCGGCTTGAGGGTGCGCTCCTTCGGGTTGATGGAGACGGAGGAGTCGTTGGTGAAGTCGTGTCGCAGGAAGGCCGGGAGCATCTCGCAGGAGTTGGAGGCGAAGCCCCGCGCGTAGTCCGGCAGCGTGGTGGTGTACTCGGAGCACCAGACGCTGTCGGAGCGCTGGTACTTGTGCATGGAGCTGAAGGGGACGAAGTAGCGGACGCCGTACGTCTCCGCCATGCGCGCAATCGTTTGTCCCACGGGCGTCTTCGCCGCCGCGTACGGGAGGATGCGCCGCCCGTCCTCGGTGAAGAAGTTCATCATGTCCGCGTCGCCGTAGCCGGACAGGGCCAGCAGGTACGTCTCGCTGTACTCCTTGATGGCCCGGCGCACGAAGCGGCCCTGGCCGCGGTCACTGGAGTCGTTGAGGTTGACGATGAGCCGGCCGCCCACCTCCACCAGCAGCACCGCGTCCTGGTTCACGTCCGGGATGCACAGCACGCGGATGCGCGGGGACAGGCGGGTCCACTCGCGGTCCTGGAGCACCTGGACCTTGAAGCCCGCCTCGCGCAGGTCGTCGCGGATGCGGCCGCCCACGTGGTTGGGGAGGAGCAGCGTGCGCTCGCGCAGCTTCTCCAGCGAGGCCATGCTCAGGTGGTCCGGGTGGCCGTGCGACAGCCACACGTAGGGGCAGTCCAGGATGGACTGGCGCTGCTCTTCCGGAATCTCGTGGGACAGCGTCCAGCTGCCGAAGTACGCGTCTCCGTCCGTCCACGGGTCCGTCACCAGCACCGGCCCGTTGTCGTGACAGATGAGTGTGGCGTTGCCAATCGTCTCGAAACCCAGCTCCATTGCGCGCCCCCTTGAACCCCTCACGCCGCTCCCAATGCGCGTGTGGACGAGAAGGTGGCACCCGGACTTTTGCCTACAAGCTTGGGAAACAAGCTTCACGCCTGGCTGGTAGCCCTCCGCGCCTGCGGCCCAGGAAAGGGCTTTCCCTTGTCAGGCGGTTCGCGGCGGACGGCACGGCCCGCGGCGGATCCACGCTGGCCTCCGGCCTCCCATCCCGGGGCACGCCGCTGCCCTGGAGGTACGGATCCACGCGCCCCTGTCCACCGGCGGACACGCGGATCCGCGCCTGCCGTCAGCGTCGGCGGGATACGAGCGAGAGGAGCTGCGGGCCGTAGCGCTCCGCGAGGGTGGGGCCCACGCCGTGGATGGACATCAGCTCCGCGCCGCTGGAGGGCCGGGCGCTGGCGATGGCGTCCAGCACGCGGTCGGTGAGGATGCGGAAGGCGGGCACCTTGCGCTTGCGGGCCTCGGTGAGGCGCCACTCCTTGAGGGTCGCCACCAGGGCGGGGGACGCCGGGGGCACTTCGAAGGCTGGCGGCGCGTTGCGGGACGCGTTCCAGGAGGCCCGGGGTCCCAGGCTCGGTGCCGACTCTGGCGTCGAGCGCGCCTTCCAGCCGCTCCGGGCCGGGGCCTCGGCGGGGAAGGACTCCTGGCTGAAGTCCGCGTCATTGGAGGCACCGCGCGGGGCCCAGGCCTCCGAGGCGCTCCGGCGGCTCTTGCCGCGTCCCCGGGGCGAGGCCGCCGCGCTGGAGGCGGCGAGCTTGCGGGACGCGCGCTTCGTGCCGCCAGCGGCCGTGCGGCCCTTGCGCTTCTTGGAAGGCACCTCGCGCGCCTGGGGGAGCACCACCTGTCCGGGGGCGATGACGCGGGCGCGGCGGCCGGTGTCCGTGAGGGACAGCCGCTGGAAGAGGATGACCTGGCCGTCCTTGTCGAACGAATCCGAGTCCAGGCGCACCAGCCCCGAGCGCACCAGTCCGCCCACCAGTCGTTCGAAGTCGCGCCGGTGGAGTTGCTCCCCGAAGAGCTCCCGGTGGAGCCGTCCGGTGGCCTGGCCGTCGCGGGCGTGGAGGGCCTCCAGGATGCGGCCCAGCGCGTGGGCCTCCAGGGCGGAGGGCTCCTCGAAGCGGACCACCTCGCAGGACTCGGGGGCGCAGACGTCGCACAGGCCGCAGGCGGCGCCGGAGTCCTGCACGTCGCCGAAGTGCGCGACCAGGTGGCGCATGCGGCAGTCATGCGCCTCCGCGTACCGGCCCATCTGTTCCAGGTGGAGCTGCTTGCGCTCGCGCTGCGCGATGTACGCCACGGCCCAGCCCGCGCGGCCGCGCCGCACGTCCTCGTCCGGGGTCATCTCCACGCCGCCGTGGATCCACAGCTGTTCCAGGGCCTTGTCGAAGATCTCCGGGTCGCCGCGCACGCGGGCCTGGATGGAGGCCTTGGGCTCGAACTCGTTGGAGGTGGCCTGGTAGATGCGTTCCAGGACGGAGGGGTCCGGGTAATCACGGCGGTGGAAGAACTCGTGGGTGCGCCGGTCCACGAAGGCGTGGAGCAGCACCGCGCGCGAGTCCTTGCCGTCACGGCCCGCGCGTCCCAGCTCCTGGTAGTAGCCCTCCAGGCTGGCCGGCAGCGCCGCGTGGATGACGGTGCGCACGTCCGCCTTGTCGATGCCCATGCCGAACGCCGTCGTGGCGACGATGACCTCCAGGTGCCCCTTGAGGAACGCGGCCTGGATGCGGTCGCGCTCGGACGGCTGGAGGCCCGCGTGGTACGGCGCGGAGTGGAAGTCATGCGCGAGCAGGTCCGCGTACTGCTCCGCGTGCTTGCGCGTGGACGCGTAGACGATGGCGGGCCGGTGCTCCGGGTTCTTGAGCAGGGACAGGATGGCGTCGCCGCGGGCGCCCGGGTTCAGCTCGCGCACCTCGATGGCGATGTTGGTGCGGCGGAAGCCGTGGATGAAGGTGTGCGCGGCGCCGCCCCGTGAGCCGCGCAGGCCCAGCTGCTGGACGATGTCCTTCTGCACGTCCGGCGTGGCGGTGGCGGTGAGCGCCACCACGGGAGCGGGACGCAGGAGCGGCAGGCGAGAGCCCAGCAGCCGGTAGTCCGGACGGAAGTCATGGCCCCACTGCGAGATGCAGTGCGCCTCGTCGATGGCGATGAGCGAGGGCGGGCGGCGGGCCAGCAGCTCCACGAAGCCGGGGACGCCCAGGCGCTCCGGGGCGATGAAGAGGAAGTCCAGGCGACCTTCGAGGTACTCGGCGCAGACCTGCCGGGAGGTGGCCCGGTCGCGGCCGGAGTGGATGCGGTCCGCGGCGAAGCCCAGCGACTGGAGCCGCAGCACCTGGTCCTCCATCAGCGCGATGAGCGGGCTGACGACCAGGGTGGTGCCCGCGCGAGCCAGGCCCGGCAGCTGGTAGCAGAGCGACTTGCCCGCTCCCGTGGGCATCACCAGCAGCAGGTCCTCGCCGGACGTGGCCGCGCGGCAGACCTCTTCCTGGTACGGGCGGAAGTCGTTGAAGCCGAAGGCCTCCTTGAGGAGTCCACGCAGCTTGTCCGGAGGCGTGGGAGCGCGGTGCACGCGCTCCGGCCGGGTGCTGCCCATGTTCACGGCTTGAGGCTGACGTTTGGCCCGGGCGAAGCCCTCGGAGGAGGCCTGCACGAAGGCGGTGCGCACCTCCGCGGAGGGAATCGTGGGAGGGCGCTCCTGCACGCGCGGAAACGCGGCCGGAGGGGTGCTCCCGGTGGCTCCCGCGTGGACGTCGGATCCGCCGTGGAAACCGTGAGCCGGAGCGCCCGCCGCGAAACGCGGTGAACCATGGACGTCGGCTCCACCGGAGGCACCGTGGGTGGATGCCCCCGCCTGACGTGCATCACCGACCTCATTGCGCGCGGTGTTGGCGCGGGCCGCGGTCCGGACGGTGGCGGTCGCGGCCTCGCGGGTGCGGAAGAGCTCCTCGGCAGGCACCTGCGCGGGATGCGGCCTTGAGGCTTCGAAGCGCCCGCTCGCGGCCGAGGCTTCGTTCCGGGGCCCCGGGCCGGCCACCGGCGTGGGCGGCAGCGACGTGGGCGCCTGGCCCACGACCTCCCGCACATACGCCTCGATGCCGCTCATGAACGAATCCAGCGCGCCCTGCCCGCGCTCGATGCGCTGGAGCCACGCTTCCCACTGCCCCGTCATCACGGGGGACTTCACGTCCGGGTGCACCACGCCAATGAGCTGGATGCCCTTCTCCGTGGCCACCAGGCGCTTGCCCTCGCGGGTCAGGTACTCGCGCTCGAGCAGCAGCTCGATGGTCGCGGCGCGCGTGGCGGGCGTGCCCAGCCCCGTGTCGCGCATCGCGTCCACCAGCTCCTTCTCATCCAGCGTGCGCCCCGCGGACTCCATCGCCGTCAGCAGCGTCGCCTCCGTGAAGCGCGGCGGCGGACGCGTGCGCTTCTTCACCGCCTCCACGTCCTCCACCGTCTGCGACTGTCCGCGAGCGAGCCCCGGAGGCAGGTCCTGCGGCTCGTCGTCCGGCTCCTCCTCCTTGTCCTTGTCCGCGCCCTTCTTGCCCTCCGACTTGAGGCGCGGCGCCTTCTGCCCGCCCCCCACGTCCAGGACCTTCCAGCCCACCTTCTCCACCTGCGTGCCCGCGCTGTGGAAGCGGTCCACCGCCGGCCCCGCTTCCCCCTTCGACGTCACCGCGGTGATGACCGTGGTCACCTTCCAGACGTGGTCCTCGTGCCACGCCTGGAGCAGCCGCCGGCACACCAGGTCATAGAGGCGCTGCTCGTCCGGAGACAGCCGCACGCCGGACGCAGGCATGGGCGTGGGGATGATGGCGTGGTGGTCCGTCACCTTCGAGTCATCCACGTAGCGCTTGCCCAGCGGACGCTCGCCCGTGCCCGGCGCCAGGTCCTCCTGGTAGGGCGCGGCGATGGCGCGCACCACCTCCGGCAGCGTGTCCGCCACCGTCTCCGACAGGTGCCGGCTCCCGGTGCGCGGGTAGCTCAGGAGCTTGTGCTTCTCATAGAGCGCCTGCGCGACCTCCAACGTGCGCTGCGCGCTGAAGCCGTAGAGCCGGTTCGCGTGGCGCTGCAGCTCCGTGAGGTCGTAGAGCAGCGGCGGAGGCATCCGCTTCGTCTCCGCGTCCAGCGACTCCACCACCGCGTTGCCGCTGCGCACGCGGTCGATGACCCGGCCCGCCTCCACGCCGTCCGCGTCCAGCCGGCGCGCCTCGCGCACGGAGTCGTAGCCCGGCGGAATCACCGGCTTGCCGTCCGGCCCCGAGCGGAACCACGTGCCCTGGTAGCGGGCCCCCACGGGCGCGCCCTTGCCGCGAGGCGAGAAGGTGGCCACGACCTCCAGGTAGTCCCGGGGCACGAAGTCGCGGATGGCCAGCTCACGCTCCACCACCATGGCCAGGGTGGGCGTCTGCACGCGGCCCACGGACAGCATGTTGCCGTAGGTGCCGCTCGCCAGCGTGTAGAGGCGCGACAGGTTCATGCCCACGAGCCAGTCCGCGCGGCTGCGCCCCATGGCGGCGGCGGCCAGCGGCGCGTAGGCCTTGCCGTCCTTGAGGTGCTGGAAGCCATCGAGGATGGCGCGCTCGGTGAGCGACGACACCCACAGCCGCCGCACCGGCTTGCGGCACGCGGCGGCCTCGTAGATGTACCGGAAGATGAGCTCGCCCTCGCGCCCGGCGTCCGTGGCGCACACCACGGCGGACACTTCCGGCGCGTTCATCACCCGGCGGACGACCTCGAACTGGTCCTTCGTGGTGGATGACACCACCAGCGGCCAGTCCCCCGGCAGCATGGGCAGCTGCGAGCGGTGCCACTTCTTCCACTCGGGGCGAATCTCATGGGGCTGGGCCAGGCCGACCAGGTGGCCAATGGCCCACGTCACGACGTAGCCGTTGCCGCGCAGGAAGCCCTCGCCGCGCTCGGTGGCGCCGAGCACCCGGGCGATGTCGCGCGCCACGGAGGGCTTCTCCGCCACCACCGCGAGGACGGAGCCCCGCCCACCGCGAGCCGTCCCACCGTCCACGCTCGCGTCCCGCGCCACCGACCTGTCCCATCCGGGCGACTCGCCCATCTCATCCCACCTCATGACCTGTCCCCTCCC
>NZ_RAWP01000065.1:0-54747 GCF_003668935.1 Corallococcus sp. AB032C
CACGATGACCTTCGCCGCGGGCGCGGCGGGGGTGGCCGGGGGGCTGCTGGCGCCATCCGCCTTGTAGGAGATGAGCTCCAGCTCCGTCTGCGGCACGCGCTTGCCCTCGTGCTCCGTGGCCACGTCCACGCGGACCAGGCCCACGCCCGCGGCGAAGGTCATCGTGTTCACGAGCGTCGTCTGCCCATCCACCTTGTTGCGGCCCTCCACGCTGACGCAGTTGGAGAACGAACCCGCGGGCACCTTGCAGGCGAAGCCCACCTGCACCAGCTGGTAGCGCTCCGTGGAGGACACGGACACGACGTTGTTCCAGCCGCGTCCGGCCTCCAGCGGGCCGCGCAACAGGTAGCGCTTGGGGTCGCGCAGGCCGAAGGCGTCCACCGTGAGCTGGCCGCCCTGGTTGTCCACGAAGTAGCCGTCCTGCTCCTTGACGATCTCCACCGTGACGGGTTTGTCGTCGCGCCCGTCAATCCGGTACGTCCATGCGTTGCCCACGGCCAGCGGGTAGAACTGGGCGATGGACTCGGGCGAGGGGCGCGTGTCCGACTCGACGCGCTTCGCACAGCCGGAACCGACGAGCGTGGAGGCCAGGAGGGTCAGGCCCCCCACCATCGACAGCGATTGCTTCATCATGCGCTAGGGGTCCGCGTGGCCCTGGCCACGCGCCTCCGCGGTTGCGTGGTTGCGTGATGCGTAGAGCGTGTCCAGCGCCTGCTGCGCGGCGGCCTGGACCGACGGCGTGTCGTGGCCCTGGGCCACCGTGTACAGGTACGCCTCCGCCTCCGGGCCGCCAATCTCGCCCACCGCGAAGACAATTTCCTGCAGGAAGCCCGAGTCCCGGCCGCGAGCCAGGTCGATGAGCGCCGGCACCGCGCTCCTGGCCTTCATCTCCGCCAGCGCGCCGATGGTGCGGCGCACCTGCTCCGCGTCGCTCGTGTCCTTGAGGCGCTCAATCAGGAGCGGCGCGGCGGCCGGGTGCTTGCGCTCGGCCAGCGTCCGCAGGGCGAACTCGCGGATGCGCGAATCGGTGGCCTGGAGGTCCGCCACCAGCGCCTCGTCCGTGCGGTCCAGCGCGGACAGCTGAAGCACCGCGGACTCCGTCACCTGCCGCAGCACGTTCTCCAGTGCGCTGCGCATCGCGGCCCGCCGCCCTTCCGCCGAGTCCACCTCCACCGCCGCCTCGCCCAGGCCCACGACCTCGTAGCGCTGGGGCGTGTTGCCGCCAAAGCGCTCCAGGGACAGGTTGACGCCCACCTCCGCGAAGCTGTGCGGGTTGCCGTCCTTCAACACCTCGCGGGTGAAGGGCACGTCCAGCGACAGCCGCCAGGGGCGGGCCTTCTTGGGAGACTCGTCGGCCACCAGCTCGAAGCGGCCGGAGGACTCCAGCGCGTCATCGAACAGGTCCCGCACGCCTTCCGGGCCGAAACCCAGCAGGGCGTTGTCCCGCAGGGTGGTCCCGGAGAGCTCCACCGGCGCCACCGGATAGCGCGGGGCCTGCGAGCGGCAGGCCCCGAAAAACAGCACGCAGGAGGTTAGCAGCAGGGCCGGCTTCATGGCCCCCACAGGCTAACACTCCCGCGTCCACCGCACCCGATTCCGTGCGGGGGATCAGCCTTCCTTGTTGCCCTCGGACGAACCGTCCGTCCCAGGGGCCACCGGCGCCTCGTGCACCTCGCGGACTTCCGCGGGCTGCGAGGACGCTTCGGCGGGAGCCTCTTCCGGAGGCAGCGCCTGCGCGGCGATCGGGGTCACCGCATCGGACGCATCACTCGCGGCTTCGGCCCGGGCCCGCGCGGCTTCGTCGGACTCCGGAGAAGCCTGCACCGCTTCGCCCGCCTGCCAGGCGTTGCCCACGACGGGCGGCGTGGCGGCGGCCTCCCCGTTCGCGGGGCTGACCTCCCTCATCACGGGCAGTGCCTCACCCGCGAGCGCGACCGTCTCACCGGTGACGCTGCCACCCGGAGACGGCGCGGCGATGCCACCCGAGGACTCAGTGCCCTCACCGGCGGCGACCGCTGCCACCGTGGTGGCACCGGACTGATCCGCGCTGGCGGCCTCACCGGCGGGAGCGCCGGCTTCACCCGCGGGCGTGCCCTCCGCTCCGCGCGTGCCACGGCCGCGACGGCCCCGGCGACGACGGCGGCGGCGCTTGCGCTCGGAGGCGCTGCCCTCGGTGCCACCGGCCTCGGCGCCCTCCTTGCCTCCACCCACGAAGGCGCTGGCGGCCTCCAGGTCCTCGTCCTCACCCTCGTCGTCGCCCTCCTCGGACTCGTCCTCTTCCGACGCGGGCGTGAGCCCGGCGGCGGCTGGCGGCGCGGGGGCCACTGGTGAGGCCTTGGCCTCGGAGCCCTCGGCGCCGGGCTGAGCAGCGTCGCGGGCCTCGGCCCGTTCGCGCTGACGGTCGCGGCGGCGCTCGGAACGCTCCGAACGGTCGCTCCGCTCGGGACGCTCCGCGCGCTCCGGCTTCTCTGTGGTGGCGGCGGCCTCGGCCTCGACCTCGCCACCGCCCTCCTCGCGGGCCTGCTTCTCGCTCTTGCGCTCCTCGCGGCGGCGCTGGGCCTCCTCGGCGTCCAGCTTCGCGGCCTCGAAGAAGCGCTCGTCGATGTCGTACAGCTCCACCTGGGTGACGGTGACGGCCGTCTTCGCCTCCAGGAACTTCTCACCCAGGGCGTCCCCGCACCACAGCATCACCAGCGAGCCAGTGGCCTGCGCTTCCGAGCGCGCGTCGCCGCGCACCTCGCCCGCGCTCACCAGCAGGCCCACCTGCGCCGAGTAGTGGCCCAGGTCGCGCCGCAGCTCCTGCACCGTCTTGCGGTCGATGCCCGGCATGCCCTTGAGCATGCGGACCGCGTAGCGCAGCTCCACGCTGCCCTCGCGCTTGCGCGCGGTGAGCAGGGGGCCTTCCTTGGAGCGCTTGGCGACCTTCAGCTCGCGGAAGCCCAGCCCGTGCATCATCTTCACCACGGACTTCTCGAAGGTGCCCACGTCCGCGTCGCCCAGGCGCTTGCGCAGCCCGCGCGCCACCGCCCGGCGCGCGTCCTTGAGGGCCGTGCGCGCGGTGGTGATGAGGGCCTCGTCCACCAGGGGCTCCCCGGCGGCGGCGGGCTTGCCCAGCACCGGGCGGCCCCCCTCCAGCGGGATGCCCAGGGCCTGCGCGAAGGCGGCCTGGAGCTCCAGGGGCGGCGCCTCGCTCGGCGCGCCCGCGCGCTCCAGGGACACCTCTCCGGTCTCCTGGTTGAAGGCGTACTGGGGCCGGCGGCCCGCGTCGATGCGGCGCTGGTTGTCCTCCAGCAGGGCGGTGAGCACCGCCTCCACCGTGGTCTCCTCCGCGCACAGCTCCTTGGCCTTGGCGCGCTCGATGAGCTGATCCGTGCGCAGTCCGGCTTCCGCCTCGCTGAGGATCTCGAACACGACCTCCGGCAGTGGCGGGAAGCGCTTGCGGCGTCCACCCCGCTCCTCTTCACCCTCGTCACGGCGGCGCTTGCGCTCCGTGCCACGACCCGACGCGCGGACGTTGTCCGTGCGGGGCTCCGGGTGACGCTCCACCGGCCGCAACGGAGGCAACTCCTCCTCCGGATGCGGCTCCATCACGCCCGTCTGTGCAAGTGCCTCGACGTCCTCGGAGAGCGACCAGTCCGTCAGCGCGAAGGTATCCTTCGCGGTGACAATCACCTTTCGATCCCGCGTCCGTCGCGCCATCGCGGCCAGTCGCGACAGCATCGTCACTTCCGGCGTCTTACCGATGTGGGACAGCAGGCTCAGCTGGATGGACTTCTCCGTGATCTCAAGGAAATGCAGGGGGCGACCTTCGCTCTCCAGTACACGGAGCGCGGCCTCGTAAAATGTCATCGAGTATTCCCCAAGAATTCCGAACGGTTACAAAAATGTAGGTCCGTATGGGCGGCGGATGCTAGCCATCGCTAAACTGGCTTGTCAACGAACGTCAATGACCCGTCTTCGCATCGGCCACCATTGGAAGCGCGAACCGTCGGCTTCCCCGCTCGATTCCATCGCGCTGGAGCTCGACGGCGTGAACCTGCTGTCCGGGGCGGTGGAGGAGCCCCTGACGGAGGTCGTCCCCGCTCTGGTGGAGGCGGTGGCGGCCCTGCACGCGGGGAGGCGGCGGCTGGCGCAGGTTTCGCTGACGGAGGCGCACCTGGAGTTGGTGTTGCGGCGCGTCGGGCCGGACATCGAACTTTCGGTGGCGAGTCTCGCCCGCCCCGCCCATCTGCTGCGCCCGCCCATCCGGGTGGACGCCGAGGAGCTGACGAAGGCCACCCGCCAGAGCGGCCAGAGATTCCTCCAGGACGTGACGAAGCTCGCGCCCAAGGCCCTGTCCGCCACGGCCGCCCGGAAGCTGGGCGAGGCGCTCCAGGGCCTGGGCAAGGCCGCCCCGCATGCGGAAGAAAAGCCCGTTCCCCCCACCCCGCTGCGGATTGAGCCCGTCTCCGTGCCGGGCTTCGGCTTCGAGCTGAAGGACATCTCCCCCGCCTCGCGCGAGGCGCCGTCGAAGGGCCCCTCCGGGGCGCTGGCGCCGCTCCTGGGCGCGGGTGAGGTGTGGCTGGCGCTGCCGGGACGGCCGCAGGCGTGGCGTGCGCCGGGGCCGCCGTTCCTCACGGTGCTGGAGCTGTCCCGGCAGGCCGTGGAGCTGGCGCGGGCCGTGGAGCTGGGCGAGGCCCGCTTCGAGTTCGAGCCCGCGGGCGTGCGTCCCCGCCTGACGCTGGACCTGCCCGGACGGCGGGCGAAGCTGGGGCCCACCGGCACGTGGTTCGAGCTGGAACCCAAGGCGCTGCTGTCCGCCCTCTTCCAGTTGGGGGAGGCGCTGGGCCTGGCGTTCGCGGAGGCGCACCGGGTCCAGGTCTCCAACCCGTACCTCGTGGAGGTGGCGGAGCGTTGCCGCGAGGGGCTGTCCCACCTGCGAGGCGCGCACAAGCCGCCCGAAGCCGAGGGCGAGGCCCGCGAGCGCAAGAGTCCCCCGGCGCGCGGCGAGTCCCGTCCCCTGAAGGTGCCCGGGAAGCTGCGGCGCCTGCGCTTCGAGAAGCTGTGGGAGCAGCGCGGGCTGGAGGAGCCGGAGGAGGCGCGGCTGCTCCTGGGACGGCACGGGCCGGTGTACTGCGCGCCGGGGCTGGCGGGCGCGTTCTCACGCAAGGACGGCGCGCTGCTGTGGCGTCGGGCCGCGTCGCTGGGCGTGGCGGCGTCCGCGGATGGCCACGCGGTGGCGGCGGACGACACGCGCGTGTACGGCTTCACCGGCCGGGGCTCGGGTGCGCGGTGGCTGCACGACCATGACGGCATTCCGCTGGGGCCGCTGCTGCTGCGCCAGGACGGGCTGCTGCTGACGCTGTCGGAGGACCGCACGGCGGTGGCCTTCGCGGAGGCCACGGGCCGCGAGGTGTGGCGCCTGGCCCCTCCGCGCACGCAGCGAGGGTGGATGGCCACGCAGGGACACCGGGCGCTCCTGTCCACGGACTCGGGCTACCTGTACGGCCTGGACCTGGAGGACGGTCAGGTGCGCTACCGGCTCCGCTCGCCCCTGCCCTTCCATGGGCCTCCAGTGGCGTGGGGCCGACGCTTCCTGGCGCTCCTGGGGCGCGGCTCGCATCACGCGCTGCTGCTGGCGGACGCGCACACCGGCGAGGCGCAGTGGACATTCGAGCCGGACCTCATCCTGCCCTCCACGCCGCTGCCGGTGGGACAGCGGGTGCTCCTGGCCGGGATGCGCGACCAGGAGGGATTCCTGGTGTGCCTGGACGCGCGCGGACGCAAGGTCTGGGAGCGCGCGCTGCACCTGGGCCCGGGGCCCTATGCGCTGGCGCCGCTGCCTCGCGCGGTGGTGGTGACGAGCGCGTCCGGGGCCGCCGCTCGCGTGGCCTTGTCCGGGCAGGTGGACTGGCGGGTAGGGGCGGCCGGTGAGCCGCTGATCACCGCGCTGCCGGCGCGCACCGCCCGCGACGTGACGCTCATCGCGGGAGAGGTGGTGCGCGCGGTGGATCCTCGCGGCGGTCAGGTGCTCGCGGAGGTTCGCGCGGGGGTGGGGCTCGTCGCGCTCCAGGCCGACGTGCGCCTCAACCTGTACTTCCTGGACGACGCCGGCACGCTGTCCGCGTACCGGCTGGGGTCGCACTTCGCCGTCGTGAAGTGAGGCCCTACTCGCCCTTCACCTGAAACGAAGGGCTACTCGCCCTTCACCTGAAACGAAGGGCTACTCGCCCTTCTTGGCGGAGGCCTTGGCCGGGTCGATGTCCTCCTCCGGCCGCTCCTCCTGCGTGGCGCCTTCCCACGTCTCGTTGGCGCCCAGCTTCCACTCCGACGGCACGTCCAGCTTCCACGCGTAGGTGGCGTTGGCGTTGCCACCGGACGCCGCGTGCGAGGCGACGTTGATGGTCATCTCCAGCTTCGCCACGTCCGCGGGCAGCAGGTCCAGGTCGTAGTGGCCCAGCACCATCTGCGGAGGGAACCCGGTGATGAGGCGCTCGGGGTAGTCGATCTTCATCGACGGGTCGGCGCCGCGCATCTCGCCCAGCAGCTTGCCCTTCGCGTCGGTGAGCTTCCACACCGTGTCGAAGGAAGCGCTGGTGACCATCTTCTTCACCTTGCCCTCGTCCTTCTCCACGCGCTGCGCGCCCCAGAGCACCAGTTGCAGGCGGATCTGCGGCTTGCCCATCACCATCACCACGTCGTTGGACACCACGTCCAGGCGCATGCCCTTGTCCGTGGCGGACAACACCGGGCGGTAGCGGCCCTCCCGCAGGGAGTCGAACTGCTTGCGCGCGTACTCGTAGAAGGCCTTGCGGTCTCCCGCGCGGTTGTCCTTCTTTTCGCCGCCCGACTCCGCGCGCTGTTCCAGCTCCGCCAGGTAGCTGTCGAACTTCTTGTTTCCTCCAAAGCGGTCCAGGTGCGCGTCGACGTCGTCGAAGTAGCCCTTGAAGAAGGACTTCAGCTCGTCCTTGTAGGAAGCCTCATCCGGGTTGGAGCGCATCCAGCTCACGCGCTCCATGTAGACGGACTGGATGCGGCGGAAGTCCGCGTCCCGCTCCGCCTCGGTGGCCCGCGCGGAGGCGGTGCGGTGACTCGCCACGGCGGCGACGATCACCAGGGCGATGACAACGATGATTCCGAAGTAGCGCTTCAAGCGACAGGCTCCTGTGCGTTCGGGCAGGCAATGATATGAGCCGCATCATCGTGCCCCAGGCCGAGGGAATCCAACTGTTCACCGTGCCCCTTCCTCTGGAGGAAGGGGACCTGCTGGGAAGCCCCCAGATTGCCTGGCAGGCCTACGGGAAACCGTCGGATGGCAAAGCGGTGGTGGTGCTGCACGACCTGTCCCATTCCCACCAGGCGTTGAGCACGGAAGTGAACGGTGCGTACCAACCTTCGGGCTGGGGACGGGAGCTGATCGGTCCGGGCAAGGCGCTGGATCCGGACGTGACGCCGGTCATCGTGCCCAACCTTCTGGGCAGTCCGTTCGGTTCCACGTCGCCGCTGACGCCGGATCCGCACAGCGGACGGCCCTGGGGCACGGCCCTGCCGCCACTCACCGTGCTGGACATGGCGCGCGGCGTGTCCGCGCTCCTGCGGGCGCTGGGGCTCACGCGCGTGCGGGCGGTGGTGGGGATTGGCCTGGGCGGGCTGGTGGCGCTGCGGCTGGCGGCGCTGTTCCCGGAGCTGGCGGACGGCGTGGTGGTGCTGGGCGCGGCGCGGGCGCTGCCGGAGGGGCTGCGCGAGAAGCTGGGCCTCACGTCGCAGGTGCTGCGCATGGCGCCCGACAACGAGGACACTCCGCCCCTGCGCGAGCGCGCCCCGAACCGGACGTTGGCGCGGCTTCGCATGGACTACCTCAAGCTGCTCTACGGCCGCGACCACCTGGGCAGCGCGTATCCGGACAGCGCGGCGGCGCAGGCGGCGCTGGAGGCGGAGGCCGCGTCGTTCGCGGACACGTTCGATCCGATCGCGTGGTCGATGCTCTGCTCCGCGTACGCGGGCTGCGACCTGACGGAGACGTTCTCGAAGATCCACGCGCGGGTGCTGCTGCTCGCGGGCGCGACGGACGCGCTGGCTCCGGCGGGCCGCGTGCGGGACACCTACCACCAGCTGACGGCGGCGGGGGTGCAGGCGCGGTTCGTGGAGCTGCAGGGGCCGGGGGACCACGGCACCCTGCTGTCGGACGCGCACCGGCTGAAGGGGCCGGTGCAGGACTTCCTGCGCTGGCTGCGCGGCTAGCTAGCGCTGCGACTGGTGCTGCGAGGCGAGCCGCGCCCGGAGCGCGCCCACGAGCATCCCGATGGCGATGTCGTTGTTGCCGCCGTGCGGGATGATGATGTCCGCGTGGTGCTTGGACGGCTCCACGAAGCCCATGTGCATGGGGCGCACGTGGCGCAGGTACTGGCCCACCACGTGATCGAAGTCGCGGCCGCGGTCCTTGATGTCGCGGGTGAGGCGGCGAAGGATGCGCAGGTCGTCGTCCGCGTCGACGTAGATCTTCACGTCCATCTCGTCGCGCACTTCCTTCATGTGCAGCACGAGGATGCCCTCGATGAGGACGATGTCCCCGGGGTCCACGCGGTGCGTGTGCGCCTGACGGCCGGACGTGACGAAGTCGTAGACGGGCTTCTGGATGGCCTGGCCCTGCTTGAGCGCACGCAGGTGACTGACCAGCAGCTCCGTGTCGAACGCGTCGGGATGGTCGAAGTTCACCTCCCGCCGGTCCACCAGGGACATGTCCTTCAGGTCCCGGTAGTACGAATCCTGATCAATGAAGGCGACCCGGCAGTCGGCGAGAGCCTCGCGCACCTTGCGGGCCACCGTGGTCTTGCCGGACGCGGTGCCGCCCGCGATGCCAACGACGAGGGGTGACGACATGCGGCGGGCACTACCCCACCCGACAGGTGGGCGCAAGGATCCGTTGACCGGCCGACATGTGTCCGCCCTTATGCCCGCCGCAAGAGCCCGCGCGCCTGCCCTTCCGCGAGCAGCCATCCGGGCAGGGCCTCCACCGGAAGCGGCCCATCCGCGAGCCCCTGGAGCCCCGCGGCCACCTCCGGGGGCAGCGTCAGGACCTCGAAGCCGATGGCCTTGCGGCGGATGGCGAAGCGCCACGGGCCCGGACCCGGCCGGGCCGCCACCTGCTCCAAGGCCTCCAGGCCGGACACCTCCAGCGCCCCGCAGGCCCACGCACGGCCGGTGAGATGCCGCCGTAACGCCCGTGTGGCGAACACCAACTCCGTCAGGTCGGCGGGAAAGGCCCCCAGGCGGACGTCCTCGGCCAGCGCCACCTGGCCCGAGGCTGGGGCCGGCGGCGTCTGGAGGAAGGCGTGCGGCAGCATCATCTCCAGGGACAGCGCGGCGGCCACGCCGTCCGACGGTGCGGCCATCACGCGCTTGCGCGCCCAGGACGCGAACGCGTGGGACAGGGACTTGCCCAGCCCGTCGAAGAGGCCTCGGTACTCGCGCGAGCGGGTGAAGGACTCCAGCCCCTCTGGCGTCGCCGCGAGCAACAGGCGCGTGAGGGGCCAGTCCTTGTCCAACTGCTCCGCCACCACCGCCAGGCGGAAGTCCCGGTCCGCGCGTGTGCCCTCGGGGTCCTCGTCCTCCGTGGCCGGGGTGACGCCGTGGCCCGCGTCGAACAGCGCCCACGGGCGGCTCTCCCCAGTGAGTGCGGGCACGGGCTCGCGCGACACGGGGATGTCGATGGCGGGACGGGACTCCTTCGGGACGAGCGCGCGCAGCCGAAGCAGCGACGCGAGCGCCACCTCTGGCGGATGGCCGTCGCCCTCGAAGGTGACGGCGCGCAGGCGCGGGCAGCGCGGGAGCACCTCCGCCAGCAGTTCGAACAGCTCCTCGCGCACGGGCTGCGTGTGGTCATCCACGTAGAAGGTCCGCCCTCCCCTGCGCGTCACCACGCCGCCCGCGATGTGGATCTCCACGACCTGATCCAACGGGAAGCCATCCAGCCCCGTGCGCAGGGGCAGCCCCGCGGACAGCTGATGGCTGAAGAGGTGGCCCAGGTCCAGGAGCAGCGGCAGTCCCGTGCGCGCGTGCAGCTTCGCCATGAAGTCCAGCGCGTGCAGTCCGCCGCGCGTGGCGAGCACGGCGGGGTTTTCAATCACCAGCGGGACGCTCAAGCCCGCCTGGATGTGGAGCGCATGCGCCGCGCTGTCCCGCACGCCCGCGTCGTTGAACGGAGGCGTGACGTAGAGGTAGCCCGGGAAGGGCTGGCCGCCCGCGTGCCACCAACCCACGTCGTTGCCCACCCACGGGCTGCCCACCGCGCGCGCGTGCGCGTCCAGCTCCGCGAGCGCCGATGCGGGCTCCAGCTCCGGGCCCCACAGGTTCAGGTGCACGGGATGAAAGAGGACGGGCACGTCCGAGCGGCGGCGCCACATCTCAGGAAAGAGCGTGGCCTGGGCCCTCGCCTCCTCCAGCGCGATGGGCGCGCTGTACTCCACGAAGTCGAAGAGACCGGGCGAGGCATCGAGCAACCGGTACGGATGCGGCACGTCCGAGGCGCTCAGGTTGCTGCTCAGCCCCAGCCCCATCCAGGGCAGTGACCACGAATCCGATGCAGGGCGCGTCATGCGCACACCCTAACCAGCCCGGCTCCGGGTGGCGCTAGCCTTGTGTGGCCGGCCGATCCAGGCGCACGTCCTGGACCGTCAGCACCCTGCCGTCCGCGGCGCGAACTTCCAGCGGCCTCACCGGCTGCCCGTGCGCCTTGTCGAGCACTCGCGTCCGGGGCTCTCCCGACTCGAAGCAGTGCTGCTGCCCCCACTGCCCCAGCGCGACCAGGATGGGAAAGAGGCTCTGCCCCTTCTCCGTCAGCACGTACTCCTGCCAGGCGCTGCCGTCGGACGCCGGCTGGGTTTCGAGGATGCCGTGGTCCACCAGGTGCTTCAGTCGCTGGGCCAGGATGTTCTTCGCCACGCCCAGGCTCTTCTGGAACTCGCCGAAGCGGCGCAGGCCGTACTGCGCATCGCGCACGATGAGCAGCGACCACCAATCCCCGATGACGTCCAGGGAGCGGGCCACCGGGCACACCGCCCCTTCCATGCTCGTCCGCTTCATCACCGCCTCCTTCCAGAGGGCCGTTCCATAACTGGTTGCATAACGAAACCGGGCCTTTTATTCATCCGGCAACTGGTTTCATCATGAAACCAACCACACCGGAGGCAGTCGGATGCGGCTCAAGGGAAAGACGGCGCTGATCACGGGCGGTAACAGTGGCATCGGGCTGGCGACGGCGCGGTTGTTCGTGGCGGAGGGGGCGCGGGTGGCCATCACCGGGCGCAACCGGGAGACGCTGGACGCGGCGGTGAAGGAGCTGGGTGGGGACGTGCTGGCGGTGCAGGCGGACGCCACGGATCCGGCCGCGCTGGAGCATGCGGTGGCGGCGACGGTCGAGCGCTTTGGCGGGCTGGACATCGTGTTCGCCAACGCGGGCATCGCGGGACAGACGTTCGTGGGCAAGACGTCGCATGACGAATTCACGTCCGTGCTGCAGACCAACGTCACCGGCGTGTTCTTCACGGTGCAGGCCGCGGCGGCGCACCTGAAGCCCGGCGCTTCGGTCATCCTCACCAGCTCGGTGCACAGCGAGCTGGGCATGCCGGGGTACTCCGCGTACGCGGCGAGCAAGGGCGCGCTCAAGGCGATGGGCAGCGTGCTGGCGGCGGAGCTCGCCCCCAAGGGCATCCGCGTCAACGTTGTGTCCCCTGGCGCGACGAACACGCCCATCTGGGAGAAGAACGCGCCCACGCCGGAGGCCTTCGCGAAGTTGGAGCGAGGCATGTCCGCCACCATCCCCATGGGGCGCATGGGGAGGCCGGAAGAGATCGCGAAGACGGTGCTCTTCCTCGCCTCGGACGATGCGTCCTATGTGAGCGGACAGGATCTGTTCGTTGACGGTGGCGTCAACGGCGCTGCGCTGGGTGCGCCCTTGTTCCGCGCGTCCGAGCGGGTCTGATACGGGCGACGGTCCCCTCTTCCCCGGAGCTGCTCCCGATGACCTCCTCCCTCAAGCCCACCGCGGTCGTGGTGGGCGTCGGCGCTGAACAGGGCCTGGGCGCGGCGCTGTGCCGGAAGTTCGCCTCGGAAGGCCACCACGTGCTCGTCGCGGGGCGCACGCGGGAGAAGTTGGATCGCGTGGTCGCGGGGCTCACGGCCTCGGGTGGCAGTGGCGAGGCGGTGGTCGCGGACGCGACGAAAGAGGCGGACGTCGCGCGGCTGTTCGACCGGGCCCTGGCTCCGGGAGCGGGCTTCGCTCCCGTGGACCTGGTCGTGTTCAACGCCGGCAACAACCGGCAGGTGCCCTTCCGCGACCTGGACGCCGCGACGTTCGAGGACTTCTGGCGGGTGGGCTGCTTCGGCGGGTTCCTTGTTGGACGCGAGGCGGCCCGGCGGCTGGTGCCTCTGGGCCGCGGCACCGTCATCTTCACCGGCGCATCCGCCAGCCTTCGAGGTCGCGCGGGCTTCGCGCACTTCGCCGCCGCGAAGGCGGGCCTGCGGATGATCTCCCAGGGCATGGCGCGCGAGTTCGGTCCGCAGGGCCTGCACGTGGCCCACGTGCTCATCGACGGCGGCATCGATGGTGAGCGCCTGCACACGCTGGCCCCGGAGCGGGTGAAGGCGCTGGGCGAGGACGGGCTGCTCCACATCGACGCCATCTCGGAGACGTACTGGCAGCTGCACCGGCAGCACCGTTCCGCGTGGACCCAGGAAGTGGATCTGCGGCCGTTCAAGGAGTCGTTCTAGGGCCTCAGGATTCTGAAGACGCCTCAGCTTTCCGAGCACGCGGACACGCTCGCGCGACGGAAGCGGCGCTCCTCACCTTCGCCGCGGGCTACCGGCTGAGCTGCGAAACGCTGGAGCAGGGAGCGGTGAAGCGGAATCCGGGCGGAGGCTTCAACGTGGTGGCCACGAAGGGCGACGCCTGCGGCGAGGGCTCGAACCTGATGCAGTACGTGATCAGGGTGTCCGCCAACGGCGAGCTCCGCGAGGTGGAAGATCACGTGCTGCAGAAGGGCTCCGGCCAATGCTCCGTGGGCCGCCGGCCCGTGGGGCTGGAGGGCACGGTCGCGGGGGGTTGCGAAGACGCGCTGGGGCACCACTTCGCCCAGACCGCGCATCTGGAGGCCGCGTCCATCCACGCCTTCTTGAGGCTGCGTGATGAACTGGCCCTGCGTGGCGCGGAGGCAGCCCTCCAGGACGCGGCGCTCGCGAGCGCGGTGGATGAAGTCATGCACACGGAGATGACGGGACGGCTCGCGCGCCGTTACGGGGCCACGCCTCCGCCGCCCGCCGTCGCGACCGTGCCCCTGCGCCCGTTGAGCGAGGTGGCGTTGGACAACGCCGTGGAGGGGTGCGTGCGCGAGACCTACGGCGCGCTGGTGGCCCACCACCAGGCGCTGCACGCGCGCGACGCGGAGGTGCGCGAGGCCATGGTCCGCATCGCCGAGGACGAGACGCGGCACGCGGGCCTGTCGTGGGACATCGACCGGTGGGCGCGCTCGCGTCTGTCCGCGCCGGAGCAGTCCGCGCTGCGGGAGGCCCAGAAGCGCGCGGTGGCCCTGCTGCGCGCGGAGGTCGCGCTGCCGCTCGATTCAGCGCTCGTCACGGAGGCGGGGCTGCCCACGCCCGAGGCCGCGCTGGCGCTGCTCGACACGCTGGAGCAGGAGCTCTGGGCCTGATCAGGTCGTCGGCTTGTTCCGGGTCGCGGCCTCGCGCGCGGCCTGGAGCGTGTCGTCCACCGCGGACTCCACCGCGTCGCTGACCAGCTCCGGCGCGGAGGTGCGCCAACGCTCCAGCGCCGCCTCGTGCATCGCCTCCGGATCCTGGAGCTTCGCGTCCGTCTCTGGAGCCACGTCCGCGATGCAGTCCGCGCACACGCCTTCGAGCGCGCGCGACCAAACTTCCAGGTGCGTGGTGATGAGCACGCCCTCCATGGCCAGGGCCTCGCGCAGTCCCCTTCGACCCGCGCCGCGCATCTGCGTGCCGTGTACGCGGTCCAGCATCGTGCGCATCCAGGCGGCCACCGCCTCTGGCTTCGGACACGTCTGCCTGCCGCATACCTTGCAGGTCGTCTGCCAGGACTGCCCTTCCATTGGAGTCATCGCGACCCACTCCTCGCACCCGGTTCGAGGACTCGCTTTAGCAGGGCCCCTCCTCTCACGCACGTAGACGTGAGCGTCCACGAATGCGGAGAATCCGACTTCCTGGACCCTTCTGGAGCCCCTCATGTCCCGAGCCGAGATCGACGAATCGCATGCGCAGTTCCGTGGAGCCTGGCGGCTCATGACGCTGGGGCTGCCTCGTGGAGAGGTCGTGGAGCGTGCGGACGTGTTCATCACCGCGGGTCACGTGACGTGGTCGCTGATGAACATGGCGTTCCTCCACCGCCCGGCGGAGACGGAGGCGGAGCTGATGCGCGCGGTGGACTCGGCCGCGAGCTACTTCGCGCAGGGACCGCACGGGTGGGCCTTCACGCTGACGCCGGAGTGGCTGGCGCCGGGGCTGCGGGAGCAGGCGGACGCGCTGCTCGCCACGCGGGGGCTCAAGCCGGGGATGACCACGACGGGCATGGTGGCGGACCGGATGCTGGAGCCGGTGCGGCCCCTGCCGCCGCTCGACCTCCGGCCGGTGAGCGACACCTGGGGCTACAACGCCGTCGCGGACGTGAACGCCGCGAGCTACGACACGCCCCAGGCGCTGGGACGGGAAGCCCTGGCCGCCCCCGGCATCTTCGGCCCCGAGAGCCGGGCCTTCGTCGGCTGCCACGACGGCGCGCCATCGACGAGCACGGTGGCGCTGCGCGTGGACGGCATCGTCTACATCGCGCTCGTGGCGACGCTCGCGGAGCACCGCCGCAAGAGCGCCGCGGAGACGGTGCTCCGGCGCGCGCTGGAGGAGGCGAAGCACGCGTGGGGGCTGGAGCGGACGGTGCTGCATGCCACGGAGGCCGGCGCGCCCGTCTACCGCCGCATGGGCTACCGGGACGTGGCGCCGTTCGTCTCCTACTTCGCGCCTCCGAAGGGAGCGTGAAGCCCACGACGCCGGCTTCCCAGTAAGACCGGTGTGCTCGCGGGAATCCGGAGCTGACCCCGCGCGTCAACCGCGCGCACCTGTGCCCAAAGGGTCGTCCACTCAACGCAGCACGAGTCCCACCTGGGGGGCCGGGGTTTGGACCGGAGCCGCCGCTGTCTACCTTGGTCGAGCAGCCCCCCACCCCCGGACCCCCACCTTGGCGATTCCCTCTCGCACCGACGTGCGCCGCTCCACCGCCGCGCTCCTCGGCGCGCTGCTCATCCTGACCTCCGCCTCCGCCCAGGCGCAGCCCGCGCCCACACCACTGGAGGACAACCGCACCATCACGCTGGGCTACATCGACATCGCGTATGAGCTGGGCGGCATCATCGACCCCACGCTGCAACCCGGTGGCACCAGCAGCGTGCGTCCCAACTGGTTCACCTTCGCGCCGCATGCGTCCCAGGCCGGCGGCAAGGGCATGTACGGCGCGGCGCTCGCGCGGCACTTCATCAACACCGCGCGGCTTCAGCCTTCGCTGTCGCTGACGAACGCGCTGGACCGGCTGGGGCTGAGCGGCGTGCTGCGATCGCAGCTCCAGGACCTGTCCCTCCAGCTCATCGCGCAGGGCCTGACCGTGGACGCGGCCACGGCGCTCAGCGTGCTGACGAGTTCGCTCAACGCCGCGGCGCTCGGCGACGTGCGCACGCTGCTGGCCACCGCGTCGCGCATGGGCGCGCTGTACTGGAGCGCCCCGGGCGCATCACCGCTCGACAAGGTGGAGGCCATCGTCATCACGCTGGAGCGCACGCTCCACGAAGGCAACCTCGCCATCTACAACGACATCGGCGGTTCGGCGCGGCTGTATCTGGACTGGCGCGCCGCCGCCACCGGGCCCATCACGCCCGCGCGCGTGCTCACCGAGTTCACCCTGGCGGACGCCAACAACGTGGAGGCGCAGCAGGCGTATGCCTATGCCGTCGCGCACGCGGAGGACTCGCCGCGTCCCACCCGCATGGACCTGATCTTCCCCGGCATGCACTGGAAGAGCCTGCTCATCGCCGCGTTCGCGCTCTACGAGGACGCCCGGCTCGCGCCCACGCCCGCGCGCCGTGACGCGCTCGTCGCCATGGGCACCAACTTCGTCGCGTGGCGCGAACAGTACGACCAGGCCCAGCCCGTCTTCACGCCCGCGGGCTCTCCTACCGACGAGGTGTCTCGCGCGGCCGTGCTCCAGATGCTGACGCCCTTCCTGATGACGGACTTCGGCACCGTGCGCTGGACCTACGCGGACTATGCGTATGCCCAGCCGGACCGCGACGGAAACCCGCTCACCTCCCCTCCGTGCGAGTACAGCTGGGCGGACTTCTGGGATCGGTGGAACGGAATCCTCTTCGCGTTCGACAAGGCCTATGCGCGGCCCTCGGAACTGTGGGTCATGCCTGAACCCCTCATGGATCCGCTGGGCTGACAGACGGCCAGGACGCCCCGTGCGCTCGCTTGACGGGCGCGGGGGCCGTGCGGGAGCGTGCAAACCCGATGAGTCCCCTGCCCGGTGGTCCGTTCGAACCTGTTCGCCACGCGTCCAAGGACGATGCGTCCTCACCGGGCACGGCCGCCGCGCGCGCGCCGCGAGACGCGAGTCAGCCCCCTGTTCCGGCCGACGAGGCCAGCATGTCCGCGCAGACCCGCCTGCAGGTCCTGCGGGAGATGATGACCGAGGCGTTCCTGGCGCTCGACGCGCAGGGAACCATCCATGAGCTCAACCACCGTGCCGCGTCGCTGCTGGGCCTGCCGTATGGCACCTGCCAGGGCCTGACGCCGTGGGAAGCGCAGCCGATGCTGGCCGGCACGACGTTGCACGAGCGGCTGCTGGACGCGCTCAGCACGCGCGAGCCCGCGCGCTTCCTGTCGGAGCTGCCGTCGGGAGTCTGGCTGGAGCTGTCCGTGCGGCCGGTGGGCGGTGAGACGTGGGTGCTGGCCACGGACATCACCCGCCGTCAGCGCGCGGAGACCGAGGTCGCGCGCACCGAGGAGCGCTTCCGCCAACTGGGCGAGCGGTTCCAGGTGGCGCTGGAGTCCGCGCAGATGGCGGTCTGGGAGACGAACCTCGTCACCGGGCAGGTGTTCCGCTCGGAGGGGCATGACCGGCTCTACGGTTACCCGCGGCCCCTGGCGGAGTGGACGCACGAGCAGTTCCTGGCGTCGCTGCATCCGGATGACCGGCCGACGGTGGAAGCGCAGGTGACGGCCATCTTCCACAACGACGTGCTGTCGTACTCCTCCACCTTCCGCACGCACTGGCCGGACAACACGTGGCACTGGCTCATCAGCCGATCGCGAGTCATCCGCGACGCGAACGGCAAGGTGATGGTGGTGCGCGGGGCCATCCTGGACATCACCGCGCTGAAGGAGACGGAGGAGGCGTTGCAGGAGGCGGTGCGCACGCGCGACGACTTCCTGTCGGTGGCGAGCCACGAGCTGCGCACGCCGCTCACGTCGCTGCGCCTGCAGGTGGACCTGTTGCGGCGCATGTCCGATTCGAAGGGCCACGAGCCCCTGGGCTCCGAGAAGGTCACGGTGCGGCTGGACGCGGCGGACCGGCAGCTCAAGCGGCTGACGTCGCTGTTGGACAACCTGCTGGACGTGAGCCGCATCCGCACGGGCAAGCTGGACTTCGATCTGACGAGCGAAGACCTGGCGCCGGTGGTGCAGGACCTGGTGGCGCGCTTCGAGGACGAGGCGAAGCAGGCCGGGGTGGAGCTGGACGCGCACGTGGAGGGCCCTGCGCCGTGCCGGTTCGACCGGCTCAAGCTGGAGCAGGTGCTGAGCAACCTCATTTCCAATGCGCTGAGATACGGCCAGGGCACGCCGGTGCACGTGGCGCTGCGCCGTCAGGACGGCCAGCTGCGGCTGACCGTGCGGGACGGCGGTCCGGGAGTCCCCGCCGCCGAGCGCGAGCGCATCTTCCAGCGCTTCGCCCAGGTGCGGGGCTCCGCGCGCACGGGAGGCCTGGGACTGGGGCTCTACATCGTGCAGCAGATCGTGGAAGCGCACAGCGGCCGCGTCTGGGTGGAGGAAGCATCCGGCGGCGGCGCGGCGTTCGTGGTGACGCTGCCGGTGGACGGCGCATAGGCGGGCGTCAGGGCTCGAGCGACGCTTCTCCACTGTCGACGGGAAAGCCGAGCCGGAGGGACTTCGTCTCGCCTTGCTTCAGGTCCACGGGCACGCGCATTGCCACCGGGCCGAACAAGCCATCGATGGCGAAGAAGGTGTAGCGGCCGGGAGGCAGCTGGCTGAAGGTGAGGTCCCACGGCCAGTTTTGAAACTCCGGCACATCCGGATCGTCCGACGGCCAGTCCGTCGCGGCGGGATCGCGGGTGAATCCGGAGCGCTGGAGGGCTCGCAAGCCTCTGAACGTCTTCGGCATGTCCACATGGCCGGGAACGAGGAAGGTCTCCAGCCGTTCGCGTGAATCCGGGAAGTGGACCTGGAGCGCGCCCCCTCCAGTCCTCGGGACGAAGTCCCTGCGTTCGCGTTCGCGTGGCGAGAGCGAGACGGGCTGGGGTGAGAAGACCAGCGGTGCGGGCCTTGGCCACGGAGCATCCCGGACCTGCTCCTCCGAAACGTGCACGAAGCACTCACGGCCCCCTGGAACGCGCAGCACGTAGTGGCCGGTTTCATCCGTCGTGGTGCGGGTGTCGAGCCCGGCCTCGCAGCGCGCCCGGACCGTCACGCCCGCGAGCGGAACACGCGCCCCGTCCGTCACGAACCCCTGGAGCACCGCGTCCGCGGTCAACCGCAGCTCCACCTGGTCCTCGTGCGCTCCGACCGCGTACAAGGCCGTTCCGCCCTGCTCCTCGTTCACCCGGAGGAACACGGGGCGATGGGGCAGGCCCGCGAGACGGAAGCGCCCGGCCTTGTCCGTGCCATTCCCGCCCCCGGTGAATGCGTCGCGCGGGATCTGCAGGTCGTCGGGCTCCACCAGGTCGATGCGAGCATAGGGAGCCTGGGTTCGCCCATCTTCGTGGAACACCTGACCCCGAACGATGTGGCCGGGCTCGAGCGTGATGTCAGGGACCGTCCGCTCCTCGTGCGCGTGCCCTTCGAATCGCAGGCGAACCGAGGCCATGTCCGGCGCTCCGATGTAGAGGGTGTAAAGGCGCGAGGTTTCCGTGGCCCAGGCGAAGCGGCCTTCACGATGGGCCACCGTCCAACCGTGGATCCAGTACAGCGACAGGGGCTTCCCAACCGGATCGACGACACGGCCCACCAGACGGCCCGTCGGCTGGAACACCACGGGCCCGCCATTCGGGCCGGAAGGACCTTGTTCCGCGAGGCCCACGAGCTGGTCGATCCCATCCGTGGACCTGAGCTCGAGCTTGTGGGGCCGAGCCAGGGGATGCATCAACTCGAAGCGCCCGTCCGGGCCGGTCCGGGTCGTGCACTCGCCCTTGAGGCCCCTGCCCTCCGGAGACTCGAGCGCCGTGGCCCGAAGCACCAGGCCGGCCAGCGGTTTCCCGTCTGGAGCCACCGCCTGACCTGTCCACGACCCCGCCTTGGCGGCGCCTTCGAAGCTCACGGTGACTTCGGACTGCTGTCCGGGAAGGACCTCGACGTCCACGTCGCGGTCCCACCGGCATCCGGCGGCAGGCTCGTAGCCCGCCGTCACGCGATAGCGCTGCGGCGCGAGTCGCAGGTAGCGCATTCCCTCAGGCGTTTGCTCGGACTCGCGCGAAAGGTCGAGCCACCGGTCGACGGGATGCAAGAGGTTCGTGGCGTTCGGGACGACGCGGCCCTCGGTGTCCACCACCCGCACGAGCAACGGAGATCCTCGTCCCATCACGACAGTGAGCTCGGGCTGGGGCGTGATGATCTTCAACCGCCGCCAGGCCCACTTCGGCTTGGTGGAATAGATCAGGCCATCACCAGCGGCCGCGCCCTGGAAGTTGAACCGGCCCTGCGCGTCACTGGTGGTTTGCACGACCGGGGCGCCGACGTGGGAAGAGACGAACCGGATCCGGACGTCGCTCACGGGCTTCCCCTCCGTGTCCACGACGCGTCCGGAGAGTGGCACCGCGCGCGCCAGGGGCAGCTCCATCCGGGGCTTCGGTTCCGGCGCGATCCGGATGTCCGTGCGCGAGGTCGTCACGAAGCCGGGCGCCCGTATCTCCGCGGCGTACCAGCCCGGCCTCAGCGCAACGCGTCCCGTTCCGTGTGCGTCCGTCGTGCCGGGCAGTGCGTTGTCTCGCTTCAGATCCGCGCGCCAGACCTTCACCTGCGCGCCAGGAACAGGTTGCCCCTCCGGGTCCACGACCCGGAACATCCACGTCACGTCCTTCGCCGGTCCGGGCGTTTCCAACTCCGGACGCGTGCCCGCGCAAGCGAGCACCACGGCAACGAGCCCCACCCAGCTCCATCGCATGGCACGAAGCATACGCGATGGGCTCACGTCAGCGCGTGTATGGCCTTCCGCCTCCGCGAGCGGGACGCGCGGACTGGATGACGTGCACGCCGGTCCCGGTCAGCTCCACGGGGATTCGCAGGATCGCGTCCGCTCCGTCCATCTGGTCCCGGATGAAGACCGTGTAGTGCCCCAGGGGCAGATGACTGAAGCGGAAGTCCGCCCCCAACATGAAGTGGGGAACGAAGGACTCGTGCTCGTCCTCCGACTCCCATGTGTTCGGCATCGGGTCGGATCCGAAACCAGCCCGCATCACGTCATCCAACGCCTCGGGCGAGCGAGGCCAGGGAACGTCTCCCGGAAGCACGAACGCGGTGACGAACTCGCGAGATGCCTCGACACGCACCTCCAGCGACACGGGCCCCTGACGGGGCTCGAAATCCAACGACTGCCGTGAGCCGGACGACACTCGAAGCCGCGTCGAGGAGAAGGACACCGGAGGCGGCTGGGGCGGAAAAGGCGGCCGGATGTTCAGGGGGCTCCCTTCGGGATGCACGAAGCACTCGCGGTCTCCCGGGATGTTCATGGCGTAGAGGCCCGCCCCGTCGCTCCTGGCGCTCATCGTGAACCCACCTTCGCAGTGGACGCTCAGGTCCACCCCCGCCAGCGGAACCTGCGCGCCATCCGTCACGAATCCGTGCAGTTCCGCGTTGGGAACGAGCCGCAACCGCACCGCCGTCTCATTGGGTTCGAGCGCATGGAGCACGGTCCCGTGTTCCTTCGAATCGACGCGCAGGAACTGGCGCCGGCCTGGCACATGCTTGAGTTCGAAGCGGCCCTCGGCGTCGGTCATCGCCCACCGCGAGCGAGGGGGTCCATGGCCGTCCAGGTCGAACTCCTCCACGAGCTCGACCTCCTGATGGGGCACGCCCGTGCGACCGTTCCTCGCGAAGACACGGCCCTGGACGGTGCGGCCCTCCTCGAGGACGACGTCCGGGACCTGGAGCACTTCTTCTTCTCGCCCTTGCGCGCGCACGAGAGCGGGAGCGAATCCCAACACGTCGATGACCCACTGATAGGTGTGGGTCAAGTCCACGTATCGCACGTACTCGCCCCGCGGATTGTTCGGGGAGAGTCCGTTGACTTCGAAGAAGCCCACGGGCTGTCCATCCGGGCGAACGACACGGCCCTTCAGACTTCCAGAGACTCTGCGGAACACCACCGCTTCACCCGTTCCCGCGGGAAGAGGACCTCTCGCCTCCCAGTCCCGGGCCCCTTCGGGGGCACCCAATGTCAGGACGTGCGGAGCCTTGAAGACGTGCGGAATGGCGAAGGAGCCGTCCTGCCCCACGACGCCCGTGCACCAGCCGCTCAAGCCCAGCGCATTCGGCTTTTCATCCGCCCCCCAGGCAGTCGCTGTCCCGTGGTCAAGCGCCTTGCCGTTGGCATCCACGGCCCGCCCTCGCCAGGGTCCAGCGTCATGAAGGCCTTCGAAGCTCACCGTCGCTTCCGCCTGCTGGCCTGGAAGGACCTGGACCGCGATGCTGAGATTCCACTCACAGCCGGGCACGGGAGTGTACCTGCCGGAGATGCTGTAGCGCCCTGCGGGAAGCTGCTGGAAGACGGTGGCATCTTGCGCCTCCTCCGGGGACAGCTCGTCGGGGCTCATGTCATCCATGGACACGAAGTCATCCATGGACGAGATGGAGAAAGGCCCTCCAGGCAATGGCTGTCCATCGGGCCCGCGCACCTGAACGCGCAACGAGCCGAGCCCACCCATCACCACCGCCAGCTCCGGCGCGGGCGCCACGAGCTCCAACCGCGTCGGACTCCACTTGTACTTCTCCGCCTGAAGCATCACGCGTCCAGCGGGAACACCGTCGAAGCGGAAGCGCCCTTCCGCATCGCTCACGGTCTTCGGCGCGGACACGGTTTCGTTGGAGCGGCTGAGTCGAAGCGTGGCCCACGCGATGGGCTTCCCTCCCGCATCCACCACGCGCCCGGCGATTGGCGCCGCGCGCTCCAGCGTCACGTCCAGACGCGCCTTTCCGGTGACGGGGACCCGTGCGTCCGTGCGAGTCACGCTCACGAAGCCCGCCGCCTCCGCCTGGAGGACATACCAGCCCGGCATCACCTGAAGCCGCGCCGTCCCCGTCGCATCCGTGGTGCCCGACCTGATGACCAGGCTCCCTCGATCCGCGCCGCGTGCCACCAGCGCCACGCCGGGCACGGGTTGCCCGGCCGGATCCACCGTGCGGACGGTGAACGCCACCTCCTCCACGGGCCATCGGGTCTTCGTTTGCACCGGACGCGGCGCCTCCGCGCACGCGAGCACCACGGCCAAGAGCCCCACCCAGCTCCATCGCATGCCCCACAGGTTAGCAGGGCGTGACGCGGCCGTGGACGGAGTGCATGCGGGCTTCAGGGCACGAGCAGCGTCCCCCCACTGTCGGCGGGAAAGCCGAGCCGGAGGGACTTCATCTCGCCCTGCTTCAGGTCCACGGGCACGCGCAGAACCGACGGTCCAAACTCCCCATCGACGGCGAAGAAGGTGTAGCGGCCGGGCGGCAGGTGGCTGAAGGCGAAGTCCGTGCGCCAGAAGTAAGCCCCCGGCACATCAGGATCCTCCGGCGGCCATTTCCTCGCGGCGGGATCGCTGGTGAATGCGGAGCGCTGGAGGATCCGCATGGCTCCGTACGTCTTCGGCATGTCCACATCGCCGGGAACGACGAAGGTCTCCAGCTTCTCGCGTGGCTCCGGGAAGTGGACCCGGAGCGCGACCCCACCGTACCTCGGGACGAAGTCCCTGCTTTCGCGCGCGTGTGGCGAGAACGAGACGGGCTGGGGTGAGAAGACCAGCGGCGCGGGCCGGGGCCACTGGGCATCCCGGAGCGGCTCATCCGAAACCTGCACGAAGCACTCGCGGTCCCCCGGAACGCGCAGCACGTAGTGGCCTGCTTCATCCGTCGTGGTGCGGGTGTCGAGCCCGGCCTCGCAGCGCGCCCGGACGGTCACGCCCGCGAGCGGAACGCGCGCCCCATCCGTCACGCCCCCCTGGAGCACCGCGTCCGCGGTCAGCCGCACCTCCACCTGGTCCTCGTGAGCTCCGACCTCGTACAAGGCCGTTCCGCCCTGCTCGTCGGTCACCCGGAGGAACTGGGTGCTTCGGGGCAGCTGTTTGATGTGGAAGCGGCCCGCCTCGTTCGCTTCATTCGCCGCGCGGTGCTCGTCGCGCGGGGTCTCCAGGTCGGCGGGGGCCACCCGCTCGACGCGGGCATGGGGAACCCCTGTCTGTCCATCTTCCTGGAACACCCGGCCCACGACGGTGTGACCGGGCTCGAGCGTGATGTCAGGGAGCGTCAGTTCCTCGCGCGCGCGAGCTTCGACTCCTAGCAGCGCGACAGGAGGATGGAACACCACGGGCCCGCCATTGGGGCCGGAAGGTGCTTGTTCCGCGACGCCCATCTTCCGGCGAAGCCCATCCATGGACCCGAGTGCGAGCTTGTAGGGCCGAGCCAGGGGATGCCTCAACTCGAAGCGTCCGTCCGGGTCTGTCGTCGTCATGCATTCGCCCATGAGGTCCCCGCCCTCCGGCGTCTTGAGCGCCGTGGCCCGAAGCACCAGGCCAGCCAGCGGTTTCCCGTCGGGAGTCACAGCCCGGCCCGTCCAGACTCCCGCACTGGAGACGCCTTCGAAGCTCACCGTGAATTCAGCCTGCTGTCCGGGAGGGACGTCGACGTCCACGGTGCGGTCCCACCAGCACCCAGACGCAGGAGCGTAGCTGGCCGACACGCGATAGCGCTGCGCCGGGAGTCGCAGGTGGCGCGTTCCCTCAGCCGTTTGCTCGGACGCGTGCGAGATGCCGACATTCCGGTCGATGGGCCTCACGAAGCTACGGGAGTTCGGGACCACGCGGCCCTCGGGGTCGACCACCCGTACGAGCAATGACGAGTGTTGGCCCATCACGATGGTGAGTTCGGGCTGGGGAGTGACGACCTTCAAGCGGTGCCAGCTCCAATCCGCCTTGCTGGCATAGAGCAGGCCCTCGCCCGCGGCCACGCCCTGGAGGGTGAACTGGCCCTGCGTGTCACTGGAGGTTTGCACGAGCGGGGTGGCGACGGTGGAAGAGACAAACCGGAGCCAGACGCTGTTCAGCGGCTTTCCCTCCGTGTCCACCACGCGTCCGGAGAGTGGCACCGTGCGCGCCAGGGCCAGCTCCATCCGCGGCCTCGAATCCGGCGCGATCCGGATGTCCGTGCGGAATGCCGTCACGAAGCCCCGGGCCTGGACCTCCGCGGCATACCGGCCCGGCTTCAGCGCAACACGTCCGGTCCCCTTTGCGTCCGTCATGCCGCGCAGCGCGTTGTCTTGCGACAGCTCCGCGCGCCAGACGTTCACCCGCGCACCGGACACGGGCTGTCCCTCCGGGTCCACGACCCGGAACACCCACGTCACTTCATTCGCCGGTCCGGGCGTTTCCAACTCCGGACGCGTGCCCGCGCAAGCGAGCACCACGGCAACGAGCCCCACCCCGCTCCATCGCATGGCACGAAGCATACGCGATGGGTTCGCGTCAGCGCGTGTAGAGCCTTCCGCCCTCCTGAGCGGGCCGCTTCGAATCGACGGCATGCACGCCGGCCCGGGCAAGGTCCACGGGGATGCGCAGGAGTTCATCGAGCCCGTGCTCCTCCTCGCGGATGAAGAGCGTGTAGCGCCCGAGGGGCAGCCTCCTGAAATCGAACCGCGCTCCTGACAGGAAGCTGGGGACGATGCCGGACTCCCCGTCCTCCGACTCCCATGCGTTCTGCCACGGCTCGGGTTCAAAGCCGGCCCGGAGGAGTTCATCCAGGGCTTCCGGTGAGCCCGGCCACGGAACGTCCCCCGGCAGGACGAACGCCGTGACGAACTCGCGGGACGCCTTGACGCTCACTCGCAGGTGGGCGGGCCCCTGCCTTGGCTCGAAGTCCAACCGGTGCTGCGAGGCCGGAGCCAGATTGATCAGCCGCGGCGAAAAGGACACCCGTGGCGGCCGGGGCCTCGGCCTGACGTTCAGGAGACTCGCTTTGGCGTGCATGAAGCACGGGCGATTCGCCGGAACGCTCACCGAGTAATGACCCACGGCGTCGGTTCTGGCGTCCGCCTTGAAGCCACCTTCGCAGCGGAGCTCCAGGTTCACCCCAGCCAGGGGAACCCGAGCCCCCACCGTCACGGAGCCCCCGAGTTCCGCCCCCGGCACAAGCCACAGCTGCACCGACACCTCATCGGGTTCGAGCCCACGGAGGACGGTCCCCTGCTCCTTCGCGTCCACGCGCAGGAACTGGCGGCGGCCGGCGACGTGCTCGAACCGGAAGTGCCCGTCCGCGTTCGTCGTTGCCTTGTGAGGCCGGCGCCTCCACCGGGTCTCCAGGTCGAAGACCTCCACGAGTTCGACCTCCTGCCCGGGCACGCCCGTCTTGCCATCCTCCGCGACGACGCGCCCGTGGACGATGCGGCCCACATCGAGGACGACATCCGGGACGGTGAGGATTTCGTGCGCACGCCCCTCCGCGCGCACGAGCGCGGGCGCGAAGCCCTCCGCTTCGATGACCCACTGGTACGTGTGTGACGACGGGACGTTTTGTTCGTATTCGCCACGCGGGTCCTCTTCGGAATACGAGTGGATCTTGAAGTGCGCCTGGGCTTGCCCGTCCGGCCGCAGGACGCGTCCCTTCAGCAATCCGATGCCGGAGCGGAACATCACCGGCTCCCCCGTCCCCGCGGGAAGCGGCCCGTCGGCCAACAAGCCCATGGACGGGTGGGTGGCCGTCCATTCCAGGCTCACCGGAGCCTTGAACACGTGCGGAAGGGCGAAGGACCCATCCAGCCCCGGACGGACGTCGCACCGGCCATGCATGCCCACATCATCCAGCGATCCATTCTCCAGCCAGGCTTTCACCACCCCCGTGGCAAGGGCATTACCCCTGGCATCCACGGCCACGCCTCGCCAGGGGCCAACATCCTGGACGCCTTCGAAGCTCACCGTCGCTTCCGCCTGCTGGCCCGGAAGGACCTGGACCTCGATGCCTCGAGTCCACAAACAGTCGCCGGACGCGGGAGCGTATCTACCGGAGACGCGGTAGCGCCCGGCGCGAAGTTTCTGGAAGACGGTGGCGTCGGACCTCTTCTCCGGGAACAGCTCGAAGAAATGCTCCTCATCCTCATCCTCGGCGAAGATCCAGGCGGAAGCGGCAGACGACAGTTTGCCATCGGGCCCGCGCACCTGGACTCGCAGCGAACCCAGTCCGCCCATCACCACCGTCAACTCCGGCTGTGGCGTTTCAAGCTCCAGCCGCGTGGGACTCCACTCATCCTTCTCCGCGAGAAGCTTCACGGTCCCCGCGGGCACGCTGTCGATGCGGAAGCGTCCGTCCGCATCGCTTTCGGTGCTCAGCGCTGATTCCTCATCCCCGGACAGGGTGAGCTGAAGTCGAGCCCCCGCGACGGGCCGTCCTTCCAGATCCACCACGTGTCCCGCGAACGGCACCGCGCGCTTCAGCGTCAGCTCGAGCCGGGCCTCCGATCCAGGAGCGATCCGCGCGTCCATATCGAGCGTTCGCACGAAACCCGGCGCCTCCGCCTGGAGGACATACCAGCCCGGCATCACCCGAAGCCGCACCGTCCCGGCCGCGTCGGAAGTACCCGACCGGGAGATCAGGCTCCCCTGGTCCGCGCGGCGCGCCACCAGCGCCACACCGGGCACGGGCTGCCCGGTGGGATCCACGGTCCGGACGGTGAACGCCACCTCGTCCACGGGCCATCGGGTCTTCTTTTGCACCGGACGCGGAGCCTCCGCGCACGCGAGCACCACCACCAAGAGCCCCACCCAGCTCCATCGCATGGCGTGAAGCATACGCGCAGGACTCACGTCAGCGCGTGTACGGCCTTCCGCCTCCGAGACCGGGGCGCTCGGACCGGATGATGTGCACGTCGGTTCCAGTCAGCTCCACGGGCATGCGAAGGACCGCATCCGCTCCATCAATCGCATCCCGGATGAAGACCGTGTAGTGCCCCAGGGGAAGATGGCCGAAGTGGAAGACCGCCCCCCACATGAACGAGGGAGTGAAGCCGTCGTCATCATCTTCCGGGTTGAAGCCGGCCCGGATGAGCGCATCCAATGATTCGGGCGAGCGGGGCCACGGAACGTCTCCTGGCAGCACGAACGCAGTGACGAACTCGAGGGATGCCTCGACGCTCACCTTCAGCGAAGCAGCGCCTTGGCGAGGCGTGGGGTCCAACGCATGGCGCGAGCCGGGCGCCAGACGAACCCGCGTCGGAGAGAAGGACACCGGAGGCGGCAGGTGCCCATCTCGGACATTCAGAGGGGTCACGACGGGGTGCACGAAGCACTCGCGGTCTCCCGGGATGTTCATGGAGTAGAGGCCCGCCTGGTCCGTTCCCGTGTTCATCTTGAAGCCACCTTCGCAGCGGACATGCAGGCCCACTCCCGCCAGCGGAACCCGTGCGCCATCCGTCACGGAGCCATGCAGCTCCGCGTTGGGAACGAGCCGCAACCGCACCGCCGACGCATCGGGTTCGAGCGCCTGGAGCACGGTCCCCTGGTCCTTCGCATCCACGCGCAGGTACTGGAGCCGGCCCGCCACATGCTCGAATTGGAAGCGCCCCTCGGCGTCGGTCCTCGCCGCCCGCGGGCGATTCGACCGATGCCCGTCCAGGTCGAACGTCTCCACGAGCTGGACCTCTTGATTGGGCACGCCCGTACGACCGTTTCTCGCGAAGACGCGGCCCTGCACGGTGCGGCCCTCGTCGAGCACGACGTCCGGAACCTGGAGCTCTTCCCCAACCTGCCCCTGTGCACGCACAAGGGCGGGAGCAAAGCCCAACACGTCGATGACCCACTGATAGGTGTGGTTCATCCACACGCCCTGCACGTACTCGCCCCGTTGATTCCCCGGAAAGTATCCGTCGACTTCGAAGTAGCCCACGGGCTGCCCATCCGGGCGCACCACACGGCCCTTCAGAGTCCCGCCCTCCGGAGGAAACACCAGCGCTTCGCCCGTCCCCGCCCCGAGCGCGCCCTTCAACATCCGCGTCGGTGACGGTTTGTCGGAATCCCAGACCACCTGGGCCGGAGGCCCGGTCACACGTGAAAGAGCGAAGGATCCATCCGGCTCCACGCGGGCTTCACACCGTCCGCGCAGACCGAGTGCACCCTCTCCGTGCTCCCCCATCCAGGCCATCACCTGTCCACCGCCAAGCGCCCTTCCCTTGTCGTCGACAGCACGCCCGCGCCAGCGCCCGAACCCCTCGACCCCTTCGAAGCTCACCGTCGCTTCCGTCTGCTGCCCCGGAAGCACCTGGACTTCGATGACACGTTCCCACTCGCATCCCACCGAGGGCTCGTATCGACCCGAGACGTGGTAGCGACCGGCGGGAAGGTTCAGGAACAGGATGCCCTCGGGCACCTGGATCGGGCTCTTCGTCATCGGACGCTCGCCTTCCTCCTCGAGTGAGATCGAGACGGAAGGCTCTGCCAGTCGATGCTGTTGGGGATCCAGCACCCGGACCCGCATCTTGCCGAGTCCCCCCATCACCACCGTCAACTCCGGTGCGGGCGCCGCGAGCTTCAGCCGCGTCGGACTCCAAGCGTCCTTCTCCGCGCGAAGCGTCACCGCTCCGGCGGGAACGCCGTCGAAGTGGAAGCGCCCTTCCGCATCGCTCTCGGTCGGCGGGACGGCCACGTCTTCGTTCGCGAAGCGGAGTTCAAGCCGAGCCCCCGCGACGGGCCGTCCTTCCAGATCCACCACGCGACCGGCGACGGGCGCGGCGCGCTCCAGCGTCACGTCCCAACGAACCTCATCACCGAAAGGAACCCGCGCATCCGTGCGGGTCACGCTCACGAAGCCGGGCGCCTCCGCCTGGAGGACATACCAGCCCGGCATCACCTGAAGCCGCGCCGTGCCGGTCGCATCCGTGGTGCCTCCTCTGGCGACGGAGGACCCGCGATCGGCGCGGCGCGCTACCAGGGACACACCTGGACCCGGTTGGTTCGCCGCATCCACGACGCGGACGCCCACCGGCACCTCTTCCTGAGGCCAACGCTTCATCACCGGACGCGGAGCCTCCGCGCACGCGAGCACCATGGCCAAGAGCCCCACCCAGCTCCATCGCATGCCCCGCAGGTTAGCAGGCCCGCACGAACGCCAGACAGCCCCTCAGCCGAAGCGCTCGCGGAAGGTGCTCAGGTTCGGCCCCTTCCCACCGCGCTCGTATACCGCGAACACCACGCGGCTGAACGCACCCGCCATCGTGGACAGCCCTCGCGCGAAGGCCTCCGCCGAGTCGTGCGGGTTGTTGCGGAACGCACCGCAACCCCAGGCTCCCAGGATGATCGTGCGGTGCCCATGGTGCGCCGCCACCTGCAACACCTTGAGCGCCCGCGCGGCCAGCACTTCGCGCAGCTTCTGCGCGACCTCCGGATCCTTCGTCGGCAACTCCCGCGCGTTGGGCGCGGGCGCCGTCAGCACCGACACGGAGAACGGCCGGTCCAGCAGGTCGTAGTGCTCGTTGCGGAAGAACGGCACGTCCGGCGAATAGATGAAGTGATCAGTGTACAGCGGCGAGCGCAGCTTGCGGTTCACGTCGTAGTACTCCGGCCACTTCAACAGGCACGGGTACAGCGCCGAGCACCGCGCCAGGTCCTCCTCCTGCGCCTTCGCGCCCGTGAGGAAGCCGCCGCCCGGGTTCACCGCCGACGCGAAGTTGAGCGCCAGCACCCGCTCTTCGCCCTCCTGCTCCACCAGCCGGCGCGCGGCGTCGCCCGTCTTCTCTGGCGTCACCTCGATGGTGAAGCCCGGCACCGGCGCGGGCCGCGTGAGGTGTTCGAAGTCACCGGGGCGCACCAGCACGGTGCCCTCGACCGCGCGCGACACCGCGTCGCGAATGGACACCTCCCGCCCGGACAGCGGCACGTAGGTGCCTTGATCCAGGATGTGAAGGGTCTCGTCCGCGACGCGGTTCAGCGACATGGCGTCACTCGCAGCCGATGCGCTCGGGCGCCACCGCGAGGTCGTCGATCCACGTCTCCGACGCGGAGTCGCCCTTCGGGTGCACGAAGCCGTAGCCCACCCCGAAGTTGGTGAAGGGCCGGATGCCCACGTTGGGGAAGTCGTAGGCCTGCTTCCCATCCACCCACACCAGCGCGTGGCCCGTGGTGGCGGTGCTGTTCGCGCGCTCCACGCCCCACTCGATGCAGGTCCACTTGTTGGGCGACACCGTGACCTTCGTGTCCTCCTGGAGGTTCCAGCCCGTGCCCTTGATGCCGCTCCAGTCATCCAGCGCGAACGCGCCGTTGTGCATCCCCTGGAGCTCGATGCCGCCGAAGTCGTTGTCCTTCGGCGAGAAGAGGATGAAGTACGTCCCCATCACGCCCTCCGGCGAGGCCCGGTTCAGATACACGTACGCGCGCGTGTAGAGCTTCGTACCGAACGCCGGGATGTCCTTGCGCAGGTGCGCGATGGCCTGCTGGTCCCCCGGGCCCGTGTCCTCGTTGTAGCCCGGGTCCGTCTTCACGTGCAGCGCACCACTGCCGGAGCGGGTGCGCGTGCCGTCGATGGCGATGGTGGCGTGGTGGTCCTCGTCCGGGTGCTTCCAGCCGTTCTGCCCCTTGTCGAAGTTCTCGCAGAGGATGGCGGAGGCGGGGCACTGGCCGTTGCCCGTGCTCGTGCCGGCGTCGGTGTTCGTGCCCGCGTCCGTGCTCGTGCCCGAGTCCGGGGTGTTGTCCGTCTTGTCGCCGTCGTCGCCGCAAGCCGACAGCGCGCCCACCGCGAGGGAAGCCATCATCAACGCCAGTGCCGAAGTCGAACGCATGAGTCCTTCCAGGAAGAGGCGTCGCGCCCTCGCGCTCCAGCCGCGGGACGGGACGTGTCTCCGTCCTAACACGGCCCCCCGTCTTCCTTGGAATGGGGCCCGGCAGACCCCGGCGGTGGCGGCAAGCGGGCAGGCGGTGACGACCGGCCCCGCGGGGTCATGCGGATGTCGTCCGTGGATGGATGCGCGCGCGGCGCGATCACAAGTGCTCACTAGCGGCGCACCACCCTGCCCGGCAGGTGCGCGTTGCCGTTCCGGCTCGTACTGCTTTCCATGTGAGGCGCCAGCGGCACGGGCGTCACCCTCACGGGCGACAGGAGGGTGGGGGCGGGTGGGGGTTCCTGGCATCGGGGAGAGCGGGAGATGGGAGAGGCCTTCCGAAGACTCACGGTCGTCGCGCCCCCGGCCGACGAGGGCGCCTCCGTCCGTGCTCCGCCGCCCGCCCGGCACGTGCCGCCCACCGGTTCGGTGGCGCTCGTCTTCACCGACATCCAGGGGTCCACGCGGCTGTGGGAGCGCTGTGGCCAGGCCATGCGCGACGCGCTGGAGCTGCATGACGGCGTGCTGCGCGCGCTGCTGCTGGGCACCGACGGCTACGAGGTGAAGTCGCAGGGCGATGCCTTCATGGTCGCGTTCGCTTCCCCGGTGGAGGCCGCGCACTGGTGCCTGCGCGCGCAGGAGGCGCTGCTGCACACGGGCTGGCCGGAGGCCCTGCTGGAAGAGCCGGACGCCGCGGAGGAGCACGCGCCGGAAGGGCTGAGCCACCGGGGGCTGCGCGTGCGCATGGGCGTGCACGTGGGCGAGCCTGATTGCCGCCTGGATCCGGCCACGCACCGGCTGGACTACCTGGGGCCTCCGGTGAACATCGCGGCGCGGGTCGCGGACGCGGGACACGGCGGCCAGGTGCTGCTGAGCGGCGCGGCGTGGACCCGCATCCAACCGGAGCTGGCGGCGCTGGGGATGCCCGTCGCGCGCTCGCTGGGGTCCTTCCGGCTGCGCGGCGTGAGCGACAGCGTGACGCTGGTGGAGCTTCTGCCCGCGTCGCTCGCGCACCGCCGCTTCGGCCCCCTGCGCGCCCCGCGCGAACGGCCCGGCAACGTGCCCACGCTGCGGCAGGATCTGGTGGGGCGCGCGGAGGAGCTGGACACCCTCCGGCAGTGGCTGTCGGAGGGCGCGCGGTTGATCAGCATCCTGGGCCCGGGGGGCATGGGCAAGACACGGCTGGCCACGCACTTCGGCGCGCTGGAGTCCGACGCGGGCGTATGGGAGGGCGGCGTCTGGCGATGCGACCTGGAGGAGGCGCTGACGGAAGGCGACCTCTGTCACGCGGTGGGCCGGGCCCTGGGCGTGCCGCTCACCGCGGACGGAGACGGCAGCACGCCCGCGGAGCGGCTGGGGCGCGCGCTCGCGGGATGTGGCGACGTGCTGGTCATCCTGGACAACGTGGAGCAGGTGGTGCGGCACGTGCCCGCGACGCTGGGGCGCTGGTGGGTGCTGGCGCCGCGCGCCCGTTTCCTCGTCACGACACGAGAAGCCCTGCGCCTGCCAGGGGAGCGCGTGCTGGACCTGGCCCCGCTGGGCCTGCCGGATCCGTACGAGACGCGCTGGGACGTCATCCTGCGCTCGGACGCGGTGCGCCTGTTCGTGCAGCGGGCCCGGGAGACGCGCGGCGACTTCATCCTGACCGACGCGGATGCCCCGCACGTCTCGGACATCGTGCGGCAGCTGGACGGCATCGCGCTGGCCATCGAGCTGGCCGCTGCGCGCGTGAGCGTGCTGGGCGTCGAGCAGTTGCGCGAGCGGCTGTCGAAGCGCTTCGACCTGCTGCGCGTGGGACGGCGGGACGCGCCCGCGCGACAGGCGACGCTGCGGGGTGCCATCGACTGGTCGTGGAACCTGCTGGAGCCGGCCGAGCGCGCCGCGCTGGCGCAGTGCTCGGTGTTCCGGGGTGGCTTCACGCTGGAGGCCGCCGAAACCGTGCTGGTGCTGCCGGAGGGCTCGCCGGACGTGCTGGAGGTGGTGCACTCGCTGCGCTCCCAATCGCTCCTGTGCGCGCGCGAGGTGGGGGCTCCCGGCGGATTCCTGCGCCTGGGGTTGTACGAGAGCATCCGCGAGTACGCGGCGCTGCGGCTGCACGAGATGGGAGACGAGACGGCGTGTGAGACCCGGCACGCGGACACGTACCTCCAGGTCGCTGGACGGCTGCGGGATCGCGTGCAGAAGACGGGCGGCGCGACTGCGCTGCGGCGGCTGGCCCTGGAGCGCGAGAACCTGCTGGCCGCGTGCGCCAACGCGATGGCCGTCCGTCCCGCGACCGCCGAGTCCCTGGGCCGAGCGATGGAGACGCTGGTGGCGCTGGAGCCGGATGCGCGCACGCGGGGACCGGTGGGGCTGCTCGTGGAGCGGCTGGAGCGTGTGCTGGAGGCATCGGCCCACGTCTCCGTGGCGCCGCTGAAGCGCGCGGAGGCGCTCGCGGTGCTGGGCCGCGCGTACCTGGACGCGGGACAGGCCGAGTACGCGCGCCAGTCCCTGGAGGAGGCGCGCGGCGTCTTCCACACGCTGGGCGAGACGGCGTCGGAGAAGCGCGTGCTCGTGGACCTGTCCATCGTCGCCCGTCACGCCGGAGACGGGGCCGCCGCGTGGACGCTGATGCGCGACGCGCAGGCGCTGCCCTCCGGAAGCGACCGCTGGCTGGAGGCCTACGCGGTGGGCAACCTGGGCCTCGTCGAACAAGTGCGCCATGGGCCGGAGGCGGCCATCCCCCACCTGCGCGAGTCGCTGGCGCTGTTCCGCGAGGTGGGCGACGTGACGTTCGAGGTGGGCTTCCTCACCAACTGCGCGGTCGCCATCGGCGAGGCGGGCGACGCTGGCGAAGCCGTGATGCTCCTGGGCGAGGCGCTGGGCCGCGCGCTGAGCGTGGAGGACCGCGCGGGTCAGGCGCTCGCGAGCATCAACCTGGGCTGCTACCTGATGGACGCGGGCGGCATCGCGGAGGCCTGCGAACACCTGGAGTCCGCGGTGCGCCTGTCGCGGCTCCTGGGGCTGCGGCTGCTGGAAGGCACTGCGCTGGGCGAACTGGGCCGCGCCTCGCTGACCCGGGGGGACTGGACGCAGGCGCGCGCGGCGTTGACGGAGGCGGTCACCATCCTGGGCCGTGCGTCCCGCTGGCAGGCCCTGCGGTTCATCGCGCACCGGGCCGCGCTGGAGGCCGCGTGCGGAGAACTGCGCGCCGCGCGAGAGGGCTTCGCCGGACTGGAAGGAGCCCCCGAGCTGCGCGAGGACCCTGCCCTCTTCCTGCTCGTGGATCTGCTCCGCGCGGCGCTCGACCTGGCCGAAGCCGACGCCGCGCCCGCGCGAAGCCCCGAAGGCAACACTGCCAGGACCGCCGCCCGACGCCGCATCGAAGCGGCCCGGAACGCCCCGCGCGAAACCGCGTCGTCCGACATCCGCTGCGCGCTCCGCTTCCTGGAAGCCCGCCCCGGCGTCACCGACACGCACCTGGATGCGTGAAGGCGCTCCAGCTCACGGGGCCGGAGCAGCCTCCGGCGCCGGCTTCGCGAAGCGGCGGAAGAAGCTGTCGTCGTTCCAGTACGGCCGGCCAGGAGCGTCCGCCACCGCGTTCGTCAGCGCGGTCAGGAAGGTGATGAAGCGCGCGGCGCCCTCGTGGTCCACGGGCTGCTGCGACAGGTCATCCGACGGCGCGTGGTAGCGCTCGGCCAGCCACTGCTTGAACACCTTCTGCTCCTCCGACCCCGGCGTGTAGCCGAACTTGAAGAACAGCGCGGGCACACCCTCGCGGATGAACGAGTACTGATCGCTGCGCACGAACAGGTTGCGGTCCGGCTCCGGATCCGCGAGCACCTGCACGTCCAGCTTCGCCGCCACCTCCGCCAGCGGCACCGCGAGCGAGGACTCGTCCTTGCCGTGCGCCACCACGGAGGTAAACGGCCAGTGGGGCATGAACATGTCCAGGTTGAAGTCCGCCACGATGGAGGTGATGGGCACCGGCGGCCGGGACGCGAAGTACTTCGACCCCAGCAGTCCCTTCTCCTCCCCCGTCACCAGCGCGAACACCACCGAGCGCTTCGGCTTCTCCTGCTGATCATGCAGCTGCCGCGCGACCTCCAGCACCGCCGCCACGCCGGACGCGTTGTCCATGGCGCCGTTGTAGATGCGGTCCCCCTTCACCGGTTCGCCCACCCCCACGTGGTCCAGGTGCGCGCTGAGCACCACGTACTCCTTCGCGAGCACCGGATCCGTGCCCGGCATGACGCCCACCACGTTCATGGACTTGAGCGGCTTCACGTCGAAGGCCAGCTTCGCCTTCATGCGCAGCGGCAGGTCGAACTTCGGCAGCGGCTGGTCCGCGTTGGCCAGCGCCACCAGCTCCTCGTAGGTGTGCGGCGCGCCCTCCAGCCACTTCTGCGCGTGCGCCACGTTCACCACCACCGTGACCTTCAGCCCGCGCGAGTCATTGAGCGACGGATCCGCGAACACCACCGTGGGATTCTTGTTGGAGCCCACGACGCGTTCCCACGGCAGCTCCAGCAGCTTCGGGTTCTGGAGGTACACGACCCCCACGGCCCCCGCCGCCTTGAGCACCTTCAGCCGCTCCGCCCACGAGGAGAAGTGCGACTTCACCGGGCCCGGGATGTTCCCCGGCCCGCCCTGGAGCATCACCACCACCTTGCCCTTCAGCTCCAGGCCCGCATAGTCGTCGTGGCCCAGCTCGGGGATGGACAGGCCGTAGCCCACGAACACCAGCGGCGCGTCCACGGTGCCGTTGTCGCCCTGCCGCGACGACAGCACGACGTCCTCGCCCTGCACCAGCGGCAGCGTCTTGCCGTCCTTCACCAGCGCGACGCTGGACTTCGACTCGATGAGGCGGCGCGACTGGAGCGCCATGGGCTGCAGGAAGCCCGTCTTCAACATCGGCTTCACGCCGAGCGAGGCCAGCTCCTTGGACACGTAGCCCGCGGCCGTCGCGTAGCCCTTGCTGCCCGTGTCGCGCCCCTCCATCGCGTCACTGGCGAGCACCTCCACGTGCTTCCACCAGCGGTCCTCGCCCACCTGGGGCTTGGATGCGGGAGCCTCCGCGGCGAAGACCCCGGAGGAGACGAACAGCGCGAGCGTGGCGGCGGACGAGACCCGTTTCATGCCCCGGAGCATCCAGGGCGAAGCGGGGTCATGCAACCGGGATCAGGCCTGCACGCCCAGCCGCCGGCCGCGCAGCTCCGACAGCGTGCGCGCGTCCAGCAGCACCGCGGACTTCTCCTGCGGGGACAGGGGCTCCATCCCGCCCGCCAGCAGCTTGCGCCGGGCGGAGGCCAGCGCCACGGGGACGCTCGCCGTCGGGTGGGACTCCAGCAGCGCCAGGTGCAGCGCATGCGCGCGAGGGTCGGAGAGCACGTGATCCAACGCGTCGTCCACCGGCTCCATCCCCTCCTCCGCCAGCTCCTGCGCGCGCACCAGCACGGTGGGCGGCTCAGCCTCCTCCGGAATGAGGAACAGGCCCTTCCTCTGCGCCCACAGGCCCAGTGACGCGCGGGCGGTGAAGACTGAGATGGCCGGGGCGAGCCACAACCCGACGATGACTGGCGACAGCCACGCCAGCATCCCTGGCGCTACCGCGATTGTCAGCGCCGCGAGCACGACGCCAATCGCCATGTGCCCCTTGTGACGGCGCAGCGCCTCCGACCACGGCAGGTCCGTGTCCTCGCGCTGCTGGCTGGACCAGTTCACCTTGTAGCCAAGCAGCGTCCCGAACACGAAGTGCGACTGGAAGAGCATCATCACCGGCGCCATCAGCGTGGACACCACACCCTCCAGCATCACGCTCAGCACCAGCTTGAACCGGCCGCCCATCCGCGCGGCCTCTTCGCGGTTCGCGAGCAGCAGGCCCAGGCCCATCAGCCGGGGGATCCACAGGAGCGCCAGCGACAGCGCCATCAGCCGCAGCGCGCCCACCGTGTCGAACGCGTCTCCGCCCGGCAACGTGGACTGGAACTCCAACAGCGTCGCTGGCGCGAAGAACCACTCGTGCAGCGCGGCGAACAGGCCCGCCACCAGGAAGATGAGCCACAGGGGCGACGCGACGTAGGACATCACGCCCATGAGGAAGTGCATCCGGCTCATCGGGTGCAGGCCGCCCGCCATCACCAGCCCCAGGTGCTGGAGGTTGCCCTGGCACCAGCGGCGGTCGCGCTGCGCGTACGCGAGCAGGTCCGGCGGCGGCTGCTCGTAGCTGCCGCCCAGCTCAGGCACCAGCCACACCGTGTAGCCAGCGCGGCGCATCAGCGCGGCCTCCACGAAGTCGTGGCTGAGGATGTGGCCGCCGAACGGCTGCTGGCCCGGCAGCACCGGCAGGCCGCAGTGCTCGATGAAGGGCGCCATGCGCAGGATGGCGTTGTGGCCCCAGTAGTTGGAGTCCCCCATCTGCCACGCCGCCGCGCCCGCGGCCACGATGGGGCCATACACGCGCCCGGCGAACTGCTGAAGCCGCGCGAACAGCGTGGAGCGCCCCACGTTCTGCGGCGGCACCTGGAGGATGCCCGCGCCCGGGTTCAGCTCCATCAGCCGGGCCATCCGCACCACGCTGTCGCCCGCCATCAGGCTGTCGGCGTCCAGCACCAGCAGGAAGTCGTAACGGCGGCCCCAGCGCTCGCAGAACTCCGCCAGGTTGCCCGCCTTCTTGGCCGTGTTGTCGGAGCGGCGGCGGTAGAAGATGCGCCCCTGCCCGCCCACCCGGCGGCACAGCTCCGACCACGCCAGCTCCTCCGCCACCCACGACTCCGCCCGCGTGGAGTCGCTCAGCACGTAGAAGTCGAACGCGTCCAGCTGCCCCGTCGCGGCGATGGACTCATACGTCGCCTGCACGTGCGCGAACACGGCGGCCGGGTCCTCGTTGTAGACGGGCATCACCACCGCGGTGCGGCGCGTGAGTGGACCGGCCGCCTCCTCCTCGGTGGGCCAGCGCAGCCCCGGCACCCGCTGGTTCGCCACCAACTGGATGAAGCCGGCGACGCCGCTCCAGAACGACAGGGCGATCCACGCGAAGCACACCGCGAACAGCCCCAGCACGAACAGCTCTGGCACCGTGGTGCCGTGGGCCGCGAGCAGCCGGTGCATCTCCACGGAGGCGAACCCTGTGGACAGGGCCGCGAGTCCCAGCACCATCACGCGGCGCGGGCGCGCCAGGGCCGGAGTGTAGGGTTGGGCGTTCATGCGGACTCCGGGCTCCCGTGCGGCTTCGCTGTGGGTGAGGTGCGCGCCTAGCGCGACGGCGACACGCCCGCCTGGCCGGCGGCGGGACGCAGCCACCGGCGCAGCATGTCCATGAAGGGATTGAGCACGAGCACCTGCTCGCGCATCTGGCAGGGCACCTCCGCCGGGGCGGACATGGGCACTGCTTCACACACCGCGCGGCGCCAGGCCTCCGGCAGCGAGGACGGAGCGCGCATCAGCACGTCCGCGCCCCAACGCGCGCCGCCCACCAGCACGAACGCGGCCCGGCCCCGCACCATCAGCGACGGCCCCACGTGCGACGGCCCCAGCACCTCCGCCAACCAGCCCTCCACCCGCCACCGCGCGAGCGCCAACGCGGCCTCCGGCGACAGGGACAGCTCACGCGTGCCCAGGACCCAGCCCGCCAGCTTCTCCAGGTCGTTGCGGCCGGTGAAGCCAAAGTCCTGGAAGAAGCTCACCAGCGCCGCGTGGGTGTCCGCGCGGGCCTCCTGGGGCATCGCCGGCGCGAAGGAGATGAACGGGTGCGTGGTCACGGAATCCACAGGTAGCTCCAGGTCTCGGTGAGGGTCTCGGAACCGCGTTTCAGGAAGCAGCGCAGCTCGACGGGGCCTTCTCCGTCGGGCATGAGCTCGAAGGCCGCGCGGAAGCCACCCGTGACGGCGTGGACCTCCGCGCGCGGGTGCAGCACCTGGCCGCGGGAAGCGGTGACGACCGCCTCCACGGGACCCGTGCCCTCCACGCTGGCCTTCGTGAAATCGAGGACGAAGCGACGCGCCCCCGGCTTGCTGCCCGCCGCGACACGCGTCGCCGCGACGGTGGAACCTCCGGCCTTCGAGCCCTCGGGGGAAAAGCCCCAGGACAGCCGGTAGGAGAAGCGAAGGTGTGCACCCGCCTGCACCGGTGCATCCGGCACCCAGAAGGCCACGATGTTGTCGTGGATCTCCTCGCGGGTGGGCAGCTCCACGAGCCGCACGGAGCCCGCGCCCCAGTCACCCACCGGCTCCACCCAGGCGCCAGGACGACGCTCGGAGTGCGCCTCCAGGTCCTCATAGCTGGTGAACGCCTGGTCGCGCTGCAACAGGCCGAAGCCCGACAGCCCGTCCGTGTGGAAGCTGCTCGTCTGGATCTGCTTCGGGTTCTTCAGGGGGCGCCACAGCTTCTCGCCGTTCTTCGTCCACACGGAGATGCCGTCGGAGTCGTGCACCTCCGGGCGGAAGTCGTCGAAGTCGCCCCGGTCGTTCTCTCCAAAGAGGAACATGCTGGTGAGCGGCGCCACGCCCAGCTGGCGCACCGCCTTGCGCGCGAACACCGTGGAGTCCACGTCCATCACGGTCCGCTCACCCGGGCGGATGGCGAAGCGATACGCGCCCGTGACGCTGGGGCTGTCCATCAGCGCGTGCACCACCACCGTGTCCGAGCCCTTCGCCGGCGTCTCCAGCCAGAACTCGCGGAACGTGGGGAACTCCTCGCCCCCCGGCTGCGCCGTGTCGATGGCGAGCCCGCGCGCGGACAGGCCGTACAGGTTGCCCTTGCCCAGCGCGCGGAAGTAGCTGGCGCCCAGGAAGACCACCAGCTCGTCGTAGTAGTCCTTCGTGTTGAGCGGCGCGTTGAGGCGGAAGCCCGCGAAGCCGTTCACCTTGCCCTTGGGCGGCGTGCCCACCAGGGGGCCGTAGGTGAACTGCTCCGTGGAGAACGGGACCGGGCGCGCCTTGCCGCCCTCCACCACGTTCACGCCCACCGGACGGGTGTAATAAAAACCAGGGTGGAAGAACTGCGCCCGGAAGGGCAGCCCCTCTTCACGCCACAACGACGCGGAGTCGCGGAAGCGGATGTCCCGGTACTGATCGTAGGTGAGCTTCTCGAAGGACGGCGGCACGCCGATGGGCGGCTCCTGGTACGGCTTCGCGGCCAGCGCACGGGCCTTCTCCTCCACCGTCTGGGCGGAGAAGCCGGAGGCCTTCGCCGTCCCCGCCTTCGGCTGCTGGGCGCACGCCAGCGCCGCCACGCACAGCCCCATCCCCCAGGCCATCCCCACCGTCTGTCGCTGCCACCGCTTCAAATCCCGCTCCTCACCAGGGTCCACCGCCCGCGCCAGTACGGCGCGACGCGGCAAAGGCTAGCAACGGTCATGCCAGTCGGCAGGGGCTGGGGAATTTCCCAATCATTCCAAGGACCTGCCCAAAATGGGCTCCTGTCACTTCCTTGCAACACCAATGATTTCGGCGGCTTGAGAGGGCGCTGAGAGAGGGAGCTGGCGGCGCCTGGAATGGAAGGTTGTGGACGATGGGGACAGGCGGCCAACAGCCCTGTCCGAAATCTCCACAGCGGTCGGGGGCAGGCGGGCGGGGAGGATTTCCCGGGACATTGCCTCCCGTTGCAGGCAGTGTGGCTTGGCCCTGGGCGGCACCGGGAATCGTTCCGGAGGCCCAGGGGTTCCAAGTCGTTCGCAGGTGCCTCGGGCCGTTGATTGGCCTGACCGCGTACCGCCAGGCGCCCCCGCAATACCGCGAGAGGGTGCGCTGCGCGGTCGGTCCCCCGCCTGAGGGGGAGTGCGCCGACCCTTCACATGCGGGATTTCATGACTTTCGATGAACTGCAGTTGACTGATTCGCTCCTCAAGGCCGTCAAGGCGGAGGGCTACACCACGCCGACGCCCATCCAGGCGAAGGCGATTCCCCATGCCCTCGCGGGCAAGGACGTGCTCGGCGTGGCCCAGACGGGCACGGGCAAGACGGCGGCGTTCGCGCTGCCCATCCTCCAGCGCCTGTCGGCGAAGGCGCCCGCGGGCGGTGCGCGTCCGGTGCGCTGCCTGGTGCTGACGCCCACGCGCGAGCTGGCCAGCCAGGTGAGCGACAGCTTCGTCACCTACGGCAAGAACCTGCCCCTGCGCCACGCGGTGGTGTTTGGCGGCGTGGGCCAGAATCCGCAGGTCCAGGCGCTGCGCCAGGGCGTGGACATCCTGGTGGCGACGCCGGGACGACTGTTGGATCTCATCGACCAGGGGTTCGTGACCCTGCGCGCGCTGGAAGTGTTCGTGCTGGATGAAGCGGACCGCATGCTGGACATGGGGTTCATCCACGACGTGCGGCGGGTCATCAAGGTGCTGCCGCAGGTGCGCCAGACGCTGTTCTTCAGCGCGACGCTGCCGCCGGACATCATGGACCTGGCGCGCAACATCCTGAAGGATCCGGTGCGCGTGGAGGTGTCGCCCGCGTCCAGCACCGCGGACACCGTGAGCCAGCAGGTGTACTTCGTGGAGCGCGAGGAGAAGCGCGCGCTGCTCACGCACCTGCTCCAGGACGCGAAGGCGATTCCGCGCGCGCTGGTGTTCACCCGCACGAAGCACGGCGCCAACCGCGTGGCCAAGCAGCTGACGGCGGCGGGCGTGCGCGCGGACGCCATCCACGGCAACAAGAGCCAGAACGCCCGCGAGCGCGCGCTGGACGAGTTCCGCGCCGGCACCCTGCGGGTGCTGGTGGCCACGGACATCGCGGCGCGCGGCATCGACATCGACGGGCTGTCGCACGTGTTCAACTACGACCTGCCCAACGTGCCGGAGCAGTACGTGCACCGCATCGGCCGCACGGGCCGCGCGGGCGCCAGCGGCCAGGCCGTGTCCTTCTGCGACTCCGAGGAGCGCGCGTACCTGCGCGACATCGAGCGCACCATCCGCCGCAGCGTGCCGGTGGTGGCGGACGCCGCGTTCCGCTCGCACCTGCCCCCTCCCCTGCCCGGTGACGTGGAGGAGAGCCGTCCTCCGATGAACCGGGGTGGCCGGGGCCAGTCGCGCGGCGGTGGCGGTGGTGGTGGCGGCGGCGGTGGTCAGCGTCGGAGTGGCGGGCAGCAGCGCCGCGGTGGTGCCGGCGGCGGTCAGGGACGTCCGAACGGTGGCCAGTCGCGGCAGGCCAGCGGTGGTGGGAATGCCCAGGCGCCGCGCGGTGGTGGCCAGGGCCGTTCGCAGCAGGCCCGGCCCGCGGTGGCCTCACCCGCGGCGGGGCCGAGCTCGCCTCCGTCCCGGCGCACGATGTCCAAGTGGGGCTGAGTCCCCGACCCAGATAGGGCGCGGCCTTTGAGGGGCGCGCCTTTTCCGGGTGTGGGGGTTGGACTTGAGTTCATGACGCCCGGCTCCTCTCACGAGGGTCCGGGCGTTCGACTGTCCGGGGTATGGCGGCGGAGGGTTGGGCTCGTTCCCTGGCGGATGGGGCGTGGTAGCGTGGCGCCGTGTTTCACGGCGGTGCATCGCACCCCTTTTGTCATCAGGACACGCCCTCTTCATGACGCGCTCGGCTGACGGTGAGCTGCACATCGATTCGGTCCTCCGGAATACCTACAAAGTCGTCTCCGTGTTGGGGCGGGGCGGCATGGGTTCGGTATTCCTGGCCCAGCACCTGCGGCTTCCGGGCAAGCAGGTCGCGGTGAAGGTATTGCGGGTAGGTGATCACGTGGGGCCGGACCTCCACGTGCGCTTCCGGCGCGAGGCGGAGATCGCCTCGCGGCTGGGACACCCGAACATCGTGGAGGTGCTGGACTTCGACACGCTGGAGGACGGCAGTCCGTTCCTGGTGTTGGAGTACCTGCGCGGCGAGAGCCTCGCGGATCGGCTGCGGCGCGGGCGGCTGACGTTGGAGGAGGTGTTCTCCTTCACGCGGCAGATGGGGTCCGCGTTGCAGACGGCGCACCGCGCGGGCGTCGTGCACCGCGACCTGAAGCCCGCGAACATCTTCCTGGTGCCCACGGACTCCGGCGGCGTGGTGGGCGAGCGGGTGAAGCTGCTCGACTTCGGCATCTCCAAGGTCATGTCGTCGGAGACGCTGCAGACGCAGGAGGCGGTGCTCATCGGCACGCCGCAGTACATGTCGCCGGAGCAGGCGCAGGGGCAGAACAGCCGCATCGACGCGCGGACGGACCTGTTCGCGCTGGGCGGCATCGTGTTCGAGATGATCTCCGGGATGACGCCCTTCGGTGGCGGGTCGCTCGTGCAGATCATCTACCGCGTGGTGCACGAGCCGCCGGTGTCGCTGGCCAATCTGATGCCGGACCTGCCGCCGAACGTCGCGCGGGCGGTGGCGCGGGCGCTGGAGAAGAACCCGGATCACCGCCATCAGGACGTCGCGTCGTTCATCGCGGAGCTCACGGGCACGCAGCTCCAGTCGCTGCCAGAGACCGCGGAGCAAATCGAGGCCCGCACCTTCGGGCGCGCGAAGCGTCCCTCCGGTGTCGCCCTCCCCTCCGTGGCGCCGAGCGACGACGACGGGACGGGCGCCACGATGGCGCCGTCGAACAAGGGGCCTGGGACGGGCCGCTTTGGCGCGGATGCGTTGGCGACATCGGATGACATCGGCTTCGACGCGACGATGGCGCCGCGATCCGGCGGCACGGTCCCATTTGGACAGCAGCCGCAGGTGGCGGGCGGCACGATGGGCTTCGGCGCCACGCAGATGCCTGGGAGCGGCATGGGGAGCTCGGGCGTGGCCCTGCCGGTGCCCGGTGTCCCCGCGCGGTCACCGACCAGCTACAGCGGGCAGCAGGTCGCCCAGGGCCATGGCACGGGTCAGCACGTCGCTCCGGGCAGCATGGGCGGACAGCAGGCCGTGCAGGGAAGCTACGGTGGCCAGCAGGCGGTGCCGGGCAGTCTCGCGGGTGCTGTCGGCCCCCAGGGGCAGCCGCTCGCCCCGGTGAGCATGTCGGGCCAGCCGGAATTGCCGGGGCCCATGACGATGCCCGCCGCGGTCCCGCCCAAGTCGCGCGTGCTTCCCATCGCGGGCGCCGCAGCGCTGATCCTCGGCGCCGTGGGACTCGGGTGGTGGCTGCGGCCCGGAGCGCCCATGGGCCCGCCGCCCGTCATGCACGCGGGCCAGGATCACGTTCCCCCGCCACGCGCGGGTCCGCCCCCCGAAGGCCCGCCGCCGGTCATGCACGCGGACCCGAATCACGCGCCCCCGCCGCCTGTGGGTCCGCCCCCCGAGGGTCCGCCGCCCCAGCCTCCACCGCCTGTCATGGCGCAGAACGATCCGCCAGCGATCGTCGACCCCCAGGTGCAGCAGACCAAGACGACAGGCAAGCCGAACACCCGGCCTGGCAACAAGGCACCGGCTTCGCGCACCCTGCTGAACCCTACGGATGCCGTCGCGGTCGCCAAGCTGGAGGAAGCCCAGGCCGCCGCGAAGCAGAAGGACTTCGAGACCGCGGTCCGGATGGCCCAGAAGAGCTACGCGGCCCAGAACAACCTGGCCGCGCACTACCTGGCCATCAAGCTCCGGTGCCAGACCGGCGACCAGGTCAACGCCCCCGCGGAGGCGAGAAAGATCAGCGCCTCGGATCTGACGCCGACGCTCATCGCCGAATGTCAGCGCCGTGATATCGAATTGAAGCGTTGAGCGAACACCGCCCGTCCGCGAAACCACGGACGGGTGAGGGGGATACACCAACATGAAATGCATCGTCGCCGTGGCCGTGCTGGCCACCCTTCTGGGCACCCTGCCCGCCCGGGCCGCGCCGCCCGCTCCCGTGGAAGCCGGCAAGGTGTTCGTCGGCCCGCAGGGAGAACTGGTCGCCGTCGTTCCCCTCGCGCCCCGTGAGCAGAAGAAGTTCCTCCTGCGCATCCAGGGCACGGGCTCCGTGCTGGACAACCTGGTCCTCCCCTACACCCTGAACGACTGGAGCAGCCCCAGCACGCGGCGCCAGAACTACACCACCCAGTGGCACGGCAAGGACTACTCGCCGCTCGTCGTCGTGGGCACGCGCACGGAGCTGTACGTCCCCGGCGGCCCCGGCAACGGCATCACGGTCCAGTTCGACGAGGCGCGCTCGCAGAAGCTCAAGCCGGAGGAGGTCTACGCCCAGCACCAGCAGCAGACCCAGAGCGGTCAGCTCGCGAAGCTGATGGCCTTCGACCGCAAGGCGGAGGAAGCCGTCCACGACACCGCCTACACCGAAGCGCTCCAGGAGCTGAACACCACCTGCGGCACCTCCGTGGCGGGCGCCATCGACTGGACCACCGTCACCGAGCCCTTCCTCAAGGCCCAGAAGATTTCCCGCTACTGCGTGTTCCCCCTCACCGCGCTGAAGGCCCTGTGCGAAGTCTCCGAGGAGGCCCGCACCACCGTGAAGGCCCGCCTGAAGCAGATGGACTGCCGCTTCGGCGCCGCGCTGGAGCCCGCCCTGCAGGGCGACCGCTTCGTGTGGACCACCACCCCGGAGGCCTCCAGCCAGGAGAAGGCCGCCACCCGCTACTTCAAGAAGAACCTCTAGGCCCGCGCACCATGCTCTTCCAACGCATCCTTCCCGTGGCCGTGCTCCTTTCCGCCACTCCCGCCGCCGCCGTCGAACCGCCGTGGGGCAAGGCGGAGAACCTGGGCCAGCGCATGCATCTGGAGGCCACCGCCGTCTGCACCGACGGCCGCGGCCACTACGTCGTCTCCGTACCCCGCGAGGACACCGACGACCTGGAGGACCAGCTCTACTACGGCGACGGCAAGTCCCTGGTCGTGGTGCCGCGCCCCCGCAGCCGGAACCTGTCCGCCACCACCTTCCTGGATCCGCGCTTCTTCAACCCCGGCGGCACCCCCGACTACGACGGCGTGGACCTGCGGGTGCATTCGCAGCTGAACGTGGACACGAAGGAGCGCACCTGCGCCCTGCGCTGCGGCGAGCGCAAGGTGGCGCTGGAGATGGTCCCCGGCGCTCAGGCGCGGGAGCTCCTGCGCAAGGCCACCTACGTGCCCAACCCGCAGAAGTTCGTCCCTCACGCGCTGCTGCGTGACTCGGAGGGCACGTACTACTACGTGGACAAGGGCTCCTCGGCCGCGGAGTCCCGCAACTTCCGCGTGTTCATTGGCCCCCGTGGGGACCTGAAGCCGCAGAAGATGACCAACGTGGTCGCGGACTCCGAGGGGGAAATCTTCACCACCAAGAAGGGCCAGCTGCGGCTCGTCATCGACCGCGCGCAGAAGCCCATCTGGATCGAGAAGGCGCGCAAGGAAGTGGAGCTGCGCAACGTCCCCGTGGAGCAGAACCTGCCCCTCATCTACAACGAGCTGGGTGTCTACACGGGCATCCGGCTGGGCACGCCCTGCGACGACCAGTAGCGAGCAGTCCCGCTAGACGCGCACCAGCAACGCCATCTGGTGCGCGCCAATGCCCAGGCCGACCATCACCAGGTACTTCGTGCGCAGCTCGCGGCGGAACCTGGCCAGCGTCACCGGCATGGACGCGTGCACCATGTTCCCGTACTCCTCGAAGGTGTCCAGGTACTCGCGCGGGCGGATCTCCTGCGCCCAGTGGTCCATCAGCTTGCGCGTGGCCTGGTGGGAGATGAGCGTCACGTCCTCGCGCGCCACGCCGTGCTTCGCGAGCAGCCGCTCCACCAACCGGGGCGGCCCGTTCATCCCCGACTGCAGGAACGCCTTCACGCCCGCCGCGGGGGCGATGCCGTAGGTAGGGTACGCCAGGCCGGACTCCGGCCGCGGGCCCATCATCATCGCGCCGTATTCGTCGCTGAAGGTGTCCGCGCCCCAGTCCACCAGCGTGAGCCCTTCACCCGCGCCCACCACCACCGCGCCCGCCCCGTCGCCAATGCCAATGGCGTGGCCCTGCGTGTAGTCCACGTTGCGGGTCCACGCGGAGCCCACCGCCACCAGCGCGTGCCGGAGGGTGCCCGCGCGCAGGGCCTCCCAGGCCAGCACGATGCCCATCAGGAAGTTGGCGAAGTCCGCGTTCACCGGCACCACCAGCGTGCCCTGGGAAAGGCCCAGCTCGCGGTGCACCGCGTACAGCTCGTTCGGCGCGACGAACTCCGACACCGACACGTAGCCGTACAGGCGCTCCACGTCCGCAGGCGTCAGCCCCGCGTCCTGCAGCGCGGCGGCGCCCGCCTTCGCGGTGAGCGCGGCCAGGGACTCGCCCTGACCCAGCACCCTGCGCTCACGGTTGCCGTAGAAGAGCGCGTGCTCCCCACCGCTTCCGGCGGCGAGGCGCAGGGACTCGAACAGCGGGTCGTCATTGCCGCGAACGTGCTCGGGGACAGCGGCGCCGACTCCCAGGAGCGCGAAGGTCGCGGCCGTCATGGAGGCTACTTCGCGTCCGACGCCACCGCGGCGAAGCGGTCGCCGTACGGCGGGACCTCGCGGTAGTCGATGTGCGCGACGATGACCTGCGGCTGGCCCGTCTCATCCGCGCGGCGCAGCACTTCCGGCAGCAGCGTGTCCAGTTGGCCGGGGCCGTTCACCGTGTAGGCGCGCGCGCCCAGCGACTCGGAGAAGGCCTTCAGGTCCGGGTTGCCCAGGCCGTAGAAGTCATCCTCCAGCGGCTGCGTGCGGTCCTGCACGTGCTCGCCGTGGTTCACCATGCCCAGGAAGTTGTCGTTGAGGACGATGGTCACCGTCCCCACGCGGTAGCGCGACGCGGTGATCATCTCCGTGCCGTTCATCAGGAACGCGCCGTCGCCGACGATGGCCACCGCCGCGCGGTCCGGCCGGCCCACCTTGCCGCCGATGACGGCGCCGCAGGACCAGCCCATGGACGACAGGCCGCACGGGTAGAAGATGCGCGCGGGGGGCGTGATGTGCAGCAGGTGCGACGTCCAACCCGTGCAGTTGCCCATGTCGATGTACAGGTCCATGTCCGGGCTCAGGTGCTTGTCGAGCTCCGCCATCAGGTCCTGCGGCTTCACCGAGTCCCGGTCCTGCGGGGTGCGGATGACGGGCGCGGGCTCCGTCAGCGCCATCACCTGCGCCCAGCGCTCCTGCACGCGCGCGCCGCTGGACGGGCCAATCATCTGCCCCAGCTCCGCCAGACCCGTCATCACCGAGCCCACGTCCGCCACGATGGGCAGCCGCACCGGCAGGAACTGGCCGATGTTGGAGGCGTTCACGTCCACCTGGATGACGTGGTGGATGGCCTGGAAGTAGCGGTGGAAGCTGCGGGAGGCCCACTCACCCAGGCGGCTGCCCAGGACGAGCATCACGTCCACGCCGTCGCGCAGGTACGCCTCGGCGCGCTTGCTGCCGGCCAGACCCAGCACGCCCAGGGACAGCGCCTCGCGCTCGGAGAACAGCCCCTTGCCGCGCATGCTGGTGGCCACCGGGATGCCGTGCTGGGTGACGAACGCGGTGAACGTGTCGGCGTGCTCCGCCATCGCCTCGCGAGCGCCCGCGCCCAGGAAGATGAGCGGGCGGCGCGCGGTGCGCAGCAGCGTGAAGGCGGCGCGCAGGTCCTCGAAGGGGGCGGTCGCCGGACGCGCGCGGAAGGCGCCGCGCGTGGTGGGAACGGAGGCGCGGTGGATGGGCTGACGCGCGATGTTGGCGGGCACGCTCAGGTGCGCGGCGCCGCCGGGCAGGCCCTGCGCGGTGCGCAGCGAACGCGCCAGCAGCCGCTGGAAGCTCTGCGCGTCCGGAACGATGGAGGAGCTGGCGCACGCCTGGCGGAACATCTCCACCGTGTTCACGCCGTGGGTGCTGCTGCTCTCCTGGATGGCCATCAGGCCCACGCGATCCGTGGCGATGTTGCCGCTGATGGCCAGCATGGGCACGCCGTCCAGGTGCGCGGAGGCCACGCCCGTCAGCGCGTTGGTGGCACCCGGGCCCGCCGTCACCATGCACACGCCCAGCTTGCCGGTGGCGCGCGCGTAACCGTCCGCCATGAACGCCGCGCCACCCTCGTGGGACGCGATGATGAAGCGCATGGACTTGTGCTTGCGCAGCGCCTGCTGGAACGGGGCGATGTTGCCGCCCGGGACGCCGAACACCGCGTCCACTTCCTCCGCCTCCAGGTGCGCGATCACGCAGTCGGCGACCGAGAGGTCCTCCACCGTCTTGAAGCCCCGCGCATTCACGTCCCCGTACATCGGGATCGGATCGCCGTGACGAGCCTCCAGCACGTTCGTCTTCCCCTGGGTCGGCGTCTCGTGCCGGAGTGCCTCGACGGGCACCTCGTTCCGCAGGGTGTTCGACGTAACGGCCTGGAGCTCAGCGAGCGAGGAGTTGGACATTGAAGGACGTCTCCAAGGCCCCGGAACCCGTGAGGTTCGACGCGGATGCTGCGTCGATTCGCTGCCACCGAGTCCGGGGGGACCTCGATGCGTGTGACAGTGTTGCGGGGATGCTGAAAAACTGCATCCCCTTAATAGCCGAGAAGCGAGCGAGTGTGAAGTAAAATTAGCGGAAAGTTCGCCTGACGCTGGATTCTCAAACTTCGTGACGAGTACCACGTTTACCCGGGGACGTCTCCATCTTCACGGGGAGGACGTGGCTCGCGCGCGTACGCAGGCGCGGCAGGAGTGGATCCACACACGTGCCGACTGGAGTAGGCTCGTGGGTGCGCTGCCATCCAGCCGGAGTCGCACGGGAATGGCGCGTGCACCACAAAAACAACGTGGGGGTTTCATGGCTGAGAATCTGAGGACTGAGTACGGCTTCCGGCTCAATGCGCCGGGCTACATCACCCCCGCCGAGGCCAAGGTCTGGTTCGAGGACCTTCGCGCCAAGGTGGCGATCAAGCGTGGGCGGCCCTTCGGACTGATGGTGGACATCCGCGGCCAGAAGGCGAACCCGCCGGAGACCCAGGAGATCATCAAGCAGGCGATGGGCTGGCTCCGGCAGAACGGCATGGTGCGCTCGGCGGTGGTGCTCGACAGCACCGTGGCCCGGCTGATGATGGTGCGCATGGCCAAGCAGAGCGGCGTGTACGAGTGGGAGCGCTACATCGACGCGTCGAAGGACTCCGATTGGGAGCACAAGGCGATCGACTGGATCACGAACGCCACGGAGCCCTCGAAGGAAGAGGACGCGGCGGCCTGACGTCGTTCCCCGGGTGACGGCGGTGGAAGCCTCCTTCCGGTAGAGGCCCACCGCCTCCCCCGCCCGTTCGCGGGCACTGTTCCCCCTCTACCTGCCAGGTCCTGTTCGTGATTCCCGGGTCCCCGCGGACGCCAGGCTGGTTCAGGGCGGTCCTGTTCCTCCTCGCCGGATTCCTGGGGCTGCGCTGCGCCGCTCCGTCACAGTCGCGTGACACCGCGCGAGCGAGGACATCCCTGTCAGCGGTTTCCTCCCCTGCCCCTACGGCGAAGGTGTTGCGGGTCCGCGTGTACGCGGACGTGGACCACCGTGCGCGAGGCCTCCATTGGGAGCGAGGCGTCGCCGGATGGCTCCAGCGCGCGAGCGAGTCGGTGCGCGGCCCCCTGGGCATCACGTTCGAGTTGGAGTCCGCGCGTGCGTGGGATCGGCGCGGATCGGACGGTCCGCTGGAGCCGGTGCTGGACGCACTGGAGGAAGTGGACGCGGGCGAGGACGTGGACCTCGTCGTGGGTCTGGTGGCGGCGCCCGTGACGTTCAACGGCGCGCAGCACGAGCTGGGCTTCGCGCGCGTGCTGGGGCGGCACTGCGTGTTGCGCGGCCTGGGCGGAGAGCTGCCAGTGGAGGCGCGGCAGCGGCTGGAGGTAGCGGTCCTGCTGCACGAGTGGGCGCATACCCTGGGCGCGCAGCACGTGCGCGACGGACGGGGATGGATGTCGCCGAAGTACGACGCGGGCCAGACGGCATTCGATGCGCGGACGCTCGCGCTGCTGGGCGCGGGGCTCCGGCACCTGCCCGGTGCGCGCGTGGAACTGGAGGCGCAGAAGGCCTGGGCCCGTGAGCTGCGCGTGGCGGTGGAGGCGATGACGGGCCTGGCGTGGGAAGGACCGGAGCGGGACTTCCTTCTTGAATGGACGGAGCGCGTGCGCGCCTCCAGCGTCGTGCTGGGACCGGAGGGCACGCCCCGTTCGCTGACACCGCTGGAGCGGCAGCGGCTGGCGGAGGTCATCGCCCTGGAGAAGGCGGGCCGGCCGGAGGTGGCCGCGGAGGCCCTGGAGCCGCTGGCCGTGCGGCATCCCCAGAATGAACGCGTGCAGTTGCTGGCGTGCTACCTCGCCGTGCACCTCACGCCGGGGCTGGACGCCACGCGTGAGCGCTGTGAGCGGGCCATCGCGAGGTTTCACCGCGAGCCCTCCCTGCGCATGAACGTCGCGCTGCTCCACCTGCACGCGGGCCGCTTCGACGAGGCCCGCGACAGTCTGGTGGTTGCGAGGACGAACCTGGAGGCCCGTGCGGACGTGGAGCCCGAGCAGTGGGCGGACCTGGCGGGCCTCTTCCTGCGCGCCCACTGCGTGACGTGGGCGGAGGAGACCGCGGCCCGGGCTCAAGGACTGGCGGCTTCCGCGGCCGTGCTGGAACAGGCGGCCCGCCTCCGAAGACAGGTGGCGCTGCCGGCCCGGTCGGATGCGAGCACCGCTGTCGTCGATCCCGCGCGAGAGGGAGCCCTGGTGCGCGCGGTGTCCGACGTGGAGGCGCTGCTGCGTGCCGGCTCCTCGAAGTCCGCGCGTGAGCGCATCGCCGCGCTGGCGCAAGCGTATCCGGCGAGTCCCTCCGTCACGCTCCTGCAATGCGAACTGCACCTGCTCCAGGGGCGCCTGGGCCCTGCGCGCACCGCCTGTGAGCGGGTGCTCGCGTTCCGGGAGGATGCGGTGCAGGCGCACCTGCTGCTCGGCGTGCTGGCGACGAACACCCGTGCGCATGCGCGTGCACGCAAACACCTGGAGCGGGTCATCGCCCTGGAGCCTTCACGCACGGAGGCCTGGCACCTGCTCGCGCGCGAATACCGGGGTACCCGCCAGTTGAAGACGCTCCAGGCCCGCTACCGCGAACAGTTCGCGCGCGACCTGCCGTGAAGCCTACGTCGCGACGGACGCGCGCCAGGCGTCCTCGAGCAGCGCGAGCAGGATGATGTCGTTGAACCCGCCCCCGTTCCCATCGACCTGGTAGCCGCGCATCACGCCTTCCTGCTGGAAGCCCACGCGCGTCAGCGCCTTGCTCGACGCGCTGTTGCGGGTGTTCACCATACCCTCGATGCGGTGCAGGTTCAGGTGCTCGAAGCCAAAGCGGATCAGCGCGGGCAGGATGCTCGACATCACGCCCTGCCCCCACAGTGAGCGCCCCACCATGTAGCCCACCTCCGCGCGGCGATCCTTCTGGCTCCAGTTGAAGAGCGTCATGTAGCCCAGGGGCGTCGGGTCGTCTTCCTTCGACAACACCCACCGGATGCCCTTGCCCTGGCGCATCGCCTCCAGGTCGCCGGTCAGCTTCTGGTGCAGCGTCTCGCGCGGCACGGGCACCGTGAAGTTGAGGCTCCGTGCCACCTCCGGATGCGAGTACAGCGCGATGACGCCGTCCATGTCCTCGGGTGTGAAGACGCGCATCCGGAACGGCGAGGGAACGACGGGCAGCGGCAGCGTGGCGTAGGACATGGACATGCGGTGCAGGCCCCCTGCGGTAGGGACGGGCGAACCCTACCGGGTGAGCGCCATCACCGCCATGACGATGGCGTGTTCACTCTTCCGTCAGCAGCCGGCGCCGCTCGCGCAAGACGTCGCGGAGCGGATCCCACTCACCCCGCGCCCAGGGCAGCACCTCTTCCACCATCGCTCGGTGGAGGAAGGCCAGCGCCTCGTCGGACGTGCGCATCCTGGTGAGGGTGGAGTCCCTCCACCCCTCGTCCACGGTCATGCAGGCGCCGCTCCTCAGCGCCCGGCACGCGGCGAAGGCGCACGTCGCCAACAGGTGCTCGGGGGCCCGGGGCGTGAGGCCGGTAAAGCCCACGTGCCGCTTTTCGGCGTCCGCCACCATCAGCGTCGCGTAGTGGAGGCACCACGCCGCGTTGAACAACTCCGACGCCAGGAGCTGGCTGGGGACGAACAAGCCGATCTCCATCGCTTGGCGCTGATGCGCCTCATCCGGCGCGAGGACCCACTCCTCCAGCGCGAGGAGGGCCGACTGGGCGCCATCGTTCTCCGGCCCGTGCCTGTCCCAGACACGCGCCGCGACGCGCGCCACCGCCACGCACAGCCGGACCTCCTCTTCCTGGCTCAGCGGCCCCAGCGAATCCACCCAGGCCTGCAGTCGTGCGGAGTCCGGATGCTCCGCGTCCACCGGCAGCGGCCCCGGCCCCGTGAGCGCCAGGGCCAGTCGCGGCGAGCCCGGCCCCACAGTCCGCGCCTCCACCGGCAACGGGACACTCCGGACGATGGCGTCCGCCACCGACTCGGCGTGCACGCGCATGCGCCAGGTGAAGGGATCCCCATGTCCCCGCTTCACGGCATGCGTCACCACGCGCCGCAGCAGGCCCACCGCCGGCCGGGCCTGCGCCCCCATCCCCGCGAGCAGATGGAGTGCGAAGAGCCCCTGCCGCGCCCCGTCCCGGTCATTCGGAAGCAGGCCCACCAGTCCCCGCGCCGTCTTGTCCAGCAGGGGCAGCGCACGCGAAGGCGACAGCCAGGACAACACCTGGAGGGCGACGACGCGGCTCTCGTCGTCCAGCACCACCTGCTCCTCCAGCGCGTGAAGAACCGCCTCGGAAGGCGGGGTGCACCGGCCCAGCAGGCGCAGCGCGGAGCGGCGGACGTAGGGACTCTCGTCCGACAGCCTCTTCAGGGCTTCGTGCAGCACGTCGTCCGGGACGGGACCGTCCAGCGTCGCCAGCGCGTCCAGCGCCGTCGCTCGCGCCTGCCACTGCGTCTTGTCCTGGCAGGCCTCCAACAACAGCGTCACCGCGAGCCGGGTGGGCCGGGGACGCAGGTACACCAGGGCCCGCATCGCCTGGCGCTGGACCCGAGCGCTCGGCCGGGACAAGAGCCCCATCACGGCGGGCACCGCGCACCGGGGCGGTGGGCTCGGCGCCATCAACGCCTCGAGCACGTTCAAGCGGATGTTCGCGTCCGCGGACTCCTTCTCCGCCAGTTGGGGCGTCGCCAGCACCTCCAGCAGCGCGGGCACCGCCCCCAGGCCGATGACCCGCAGCGCTTCGTGCGCGTCGTACGTGTCTCCCCGGCGCAATCTCCCGTGCGACACCAGCTCCGCCACCCACTCCCGGGGCGTGCGGTCCGCGTGCCGGAAGCCCGAGCGCACCATCAGCGCGTCCAGCCTGCGCAGCGAAGCGAGGTCGTCTCCGGAGGCCCGCCGCCGAGCCTCCGCCAGTGCGTCACCCATTCCGGCTCCCTACTCCGCGCGCATCGCCTCCACCGGATCCAGCCGCGCCGCGCGCGACGCCGGGTAGATGCCGAAGAGAAGCCCCACGCCGCAGCTCATCCCCAGCGACAGCGCCACGGCCCACGCCGGCACGCTCATGGGGAACAGCAGCACCCACTTGCCCAGGAAGACGAACCCGAAGCCCAGCCCCAGCCCCAGCAC
>NZ_RAWP01000066.1:0-54668 GCF_003668935.1 Corallococcus sp. AB032C
GGCTGGGGCACCTGGGCGTGAAGTTCGCGCTCGCGCTGGGCGCGCATGTGACGGTCTTCAGCCACACGGACCGCAAGAAGCAGGATGCGCTGCGGATGGGCGCCCACGAAGTGGTCGTGTCGACGAGGCCGGAGGAGATGGCGGCGAAGGCGAACAGCCTCGACTTCATCCTCGACACCGTCTCCGCAACCCACGACGTCAACGCCTACCTGGAGCTGCTGCGGCGCGACGGGCACCTCGTGCTGGTGGGCTTCCCGGCCCGGCCGCTGGAGGTGGCCCCCGTCTCGCTCCTCTCGCGGCGCGCGAGCTTCTCCGGCTCCGGCACCGGCGGCCTGCCGGAGACGCAGGCCATGCTCGACTTCTGCGGCGAGCACGGCATCGTCTCCGACATCGAGCTGATTCCCATCCAGGGCATCAACGAAGCGTTCACGCGGCTGGAGAAGGGCGACGTGAAGTACCGCTTCGTCATCGACCTCAAGAGCCTGGGTTGACCTTCATGGCGAGCATCGGGCGGTACGCCGCCCGGTAGGACCAGGCCAGGAAGATTTCGGCCGCCAGGAGCATCACGGCCAGGCCCAGGCCCGACGGCGCGAGGAAGGCGTGCGTCAGGAAGATGTTCACGATGACCGGGGCGATGAGCGCCAGCGCCAGCGGGACGAAGCGGTTGGCCAGCAGCAGCAGGCCCACCACCGTCTCCGTGCCCTTCACCAGCGCGAACAGGAAGCCCGTCGCCTTCATCGCGATGCCAAAGGCCACCGCCGGATCCGCCGGGTTCAGGTCCTTGGGCATGGGAATGAACTCCAGGAACCCGTTCAGGCCGAAGACGAAGAACACCAGCCCCATGAACACGCGGGCCGCCGTCGGCAGGAAGCGGGCGAACGACTTCTTCTTCGGGGTGGCATCCACCCCGGGGGTGGAGGAGGAGAGGGTGGCGTCCATGGCGTACTCCGTTCAGATGGAAAATCGCGGGCCTTCTACTCCACGTCGAACCAGGCCCACACGAATCGACATGACCCACGCTTTTCAGCGGTTCGGCACTCCGCCTACATGGCCGTACGTCCGAGCGCGCAGCCGCAGCACCTGGTACGTGGCGCCGCAGAGGAACAGGCCGAGCAGCGTCGCCAGGGCGGCCTGCACCAGGGGAGACTGCGGGCTGTCGGCCAGGGGCTTGTTCGCGGGCAGCCGGGTCAGCGTCTCGTTGATGCCCGGCACCAGCAGCACCATGAAGCTGGCGGAGTACGTGAGGGTCCGCACGTATTCCGTGGCGCGGCCGAACACGCCCAGGCCTGGCGCCGCCGCGCCCACCGCCATGAGCAGCAGCGCCACGAGCCCCAGCGCGTGGCCCGGGTTGAAGCCGCCCGTGCTGGACAGACCGAACGATGTCACCACCGACGTCACCATGCTGACGACGTACGCCTGGCCGACGCGCGTCCCCGGGTCGATGCGCCCGTCGCGCACGAAGGCCCAGACGCCGAAGACGATGGGAGGCACGCTCACGAGCGTGTGGATGATGCCCAGAATGGACAGGGGGTTCGCCATGACAGGACTCCAGATGAGAGGGATTGAGCTTCAGGCCAGCAGGTATTCGCGGATCATCACGCGGGCGCGGTGCAGGCGGCTCTTCACCGCCGCCGGCTCCAACGACAGGCGCTCGGCCATCTCGCGGATGGAGAGCGCTTCGAAGTCGCGCAGCACGACGACCTCCAGGTATTGCGGCGGCAGCGACTCCAGCGCGGACGCCATGTCCAACCGCAGCGAGTCCGGCGTGTGCGCGGACATCCACTGGTCCACGAGCGCTTCCTCGTAGGGGTCGTTCTTCAGCACCGTGCGGGCCAGGCGGCGGCACTCGCGCTGGACAATCTTGAACATCCACCCGGAGAACGACGCCAGCTTGCGCACGGCGGTCAGGTGGCGGGACATCACCAGCATGGCCTCCTGGACCGCGTCGTCCACGTCGCTGATGAGGCAGCGCTTCTGCGCGTAGCGCCGGAGGTTCGGCTGCTGGAGTTGCAGCAGGTGCACCATCGCGTCGCGGTCACCGGCGTGGGCCGCGAGCAACAGCGCGTCGGGAGTGGTGGTCGAACCCATGAGGCGGCCTCGTGCGACGGGGAAAATCCCCATTCGCAAGATAAGAGGCGGCCACGAGGCGAATGGATTCGCGGCCCTGCTGATTTTTCTCCGGCCCCGCCCAACCGCTGGAAATGTCAGGGGTTTCAGCGCCAGAGGTTGTTGCGCGCCAGCTCCAGCACCTCGTTGGTGCGGCCGTTGAGCAGGGCCTTGATGCCGAACAGGGTGAAGCCCGCGGCCATGGACGCGGTGATGCGCGGCGGCATCACCAGCTCCGCCTTGCTGACCACGGCGTCCACCAGCACGGGCCCAGGCGTCGCGAGCGCCAGTTGGACGGCTTCATCCACGTGCGCCGGGTCCTCCACGCGCAGGCCCTTGACGCCCACGGCCTCCGCCAGCGCGGCGAAGTTCGGGTTCTGGAGCGCCGTGCCCACGTCGAGCATGCCGCCCACCTGCTGTTCCATGGCCACGAAGCCCAGGGAGCTGTTGTTGAACACCACGACCTTGATGGGCAGCCCCAACTGCACCAGGCCGATGAAGTCCCCCATCAGCATCGTGAAGCCGCCGTCACCGGAGAAGGAGATGACCTGCCGGTCCGGGAAGGCCTTCTGCGCGCCAATGGCCTGCGCGAGGGCGCTGGCCATGGACCCATGGTTGAAGGAGCCCACCAGCCGCCGGCCGCCCTTCATGGTCGCGTAGCGCGCGGCCCAGACCGTGGGCAGGCCCACGTCACAGGTGAAGATGGCGTCGTCCGACGCCTGGAGGTCGAACGCACGGGCCACCTGCGGCGGGTGGATGGGCTTCCTGCCCACCGTGCCCTGCCCCAGCGAGTCCAGCTCCTCGCGCGTCTTGCGGTAGTGCACGAGCGCGCGCTCCAGGTGCTTCGTGTCGCGCTTCGCTTCGATGCGGGGAAGGAGCGCCTGGACGGTGGCGGACACGCTGCCCACCACGCCCAGGTCCACCCGCGTGCGCTTGCCGATGTTCTCCGCGCGCACGTCCACCTGGATGATCCGCGTGTCGGCGCTGTCCGGGTAGAACTGCCGGTAGGGGAAGTCCGTGCCCAGCATCAGGAGCACGTCGCAGTCGATCATCGCCCAGTACCCGGACGCGTAGCCGATGAGCCCCGTGAGCCCCACGAAGTGGGGGTTGTCCTTCTCCAGGAACTCCTTGCCCCGGAGCGCGGAGACGACGGGCGCCTGGAGGCGCTTCGCCAGCTCCACCACCTGCGCGCCCGCGCCCTCGCAGCCCGCGCCGCACAGCAGCGTCACGCGCCCGCCGCGATTGAGCAGCGCGGCCATCTGCTCCACCTGTGCGGAGGCGGGCATCAGCTGGGACGGCGACGCGCGCAGCGACTCCGGCGTGGGGGCGCGCGCGTCCTCCGCCTTCATCATGGCGATGTCGCCGGGGAGCACCACCACGGCCACGCCGCCCTTGCCCACCGCGCTGCGGACGGCGATCTCCGCCGTGCGCTGCATCTGGTTGGGCCCGGAGACCAGCTCACAGTAGTGGCTGCACTCCTTGAAGAGCGACTCCGGATGGGTCTCCTGGAAGTAGCCGGTGCCCAGTTCCACGGTGGGAATCTGCGCGGCGATGGCCAGCACCGGAGCCCGGTTGCGGTGGCAGTCATACAGGCCGTTGATGAGGTGCAGGTTGCCGGGGCCGCAGCTCCCCGCGCACACGGCGAGTTGCCCGGTGAGGTGTGCCTCCGCGCCCGCGGCGAAGGCGGCGGCCTCCTCGTTGCGCATGGGCACCCATTCGATGTCGCCCCGGCGGCGCAGCGAGTCCGTGAGGGCGTTCAGGCTGTCGCCCACCACGCCATAGATGCGCTTCACCCCCGCGAGCGCGAGGACCTCCACGAACTGGTCCGCCACCGTCTTCTTCATGGTCCATCCCTCGCCTGGGCCGGTTCACCCCGGGCGAAGATGTGCACCGTCCCGCTGGCCTGCGACCGACCGTGCAGCCGGGCCCCAAGCAAGGCTGGCTGCCCGGTGCAGTCGGGCGGTCGCCATTCGCCGCGCCCCGAGCACCGTTCGCCGCGCCATTCAGGTCACTGGCGGCATGACCCCTGGAGGCAGGTGCCGGCCGCGACATCGTGGGGCCATGCGAAGCCCCCTGCTGTTGTCCGCTGTCACGGCGCTGCTGCTCACCCTGCCCGCCTCCGCCGCCGAGGACCCCGGCCGCGCCCACGTCCTCGCCGCCGCCGAGGCGATGGGCGGCGAGGCCCGGCTCCGCGCGCTCAAGGGCCTGCGTCTTCGAGGCGTGGGCCACTGGAACCTGCTGGAGCAGTCCGAGCGCCCCACGCCACCCTTCCTCGTCATGTACGAGCAGTTCGAAGAGGTGCGCGACCTGCGCCGGGGCCGCCTGAGCCAGAAGTCGGAGAGCCGCGGGATGGTGATGGATGAGTGGAAGGGAGTGACGATGCTGCTCGCTGACGGTGTCGCGGCGGCGGACTTCCAGGGGAAGTGGAGGCCCCTGGGCGCGGCACAGCTCCAGGACATGCAGGAGCGGCTGGCCTTCGCGCCCGAGCACGTGTTGCTCGCGGCCCTGGACGCCAAGGACCTGCGAGCCCAGGCGGACACGGTGCTGCAGGAGGTGCCCCACCACGTCGTCGCCTTCCACCAGGACCGCGCGAGCGTGCGCCTGGTCCTCAACGCCCGCACGGGCCTGCCCACCGCCGTGGAGACGGTGGACGCGCATCCGGAGGACCCGTTCTGGAGCGTCTGGGGCGACGTGCGAACCGTGTTGTCCTTCCAGGCGTGGACGTTGGAGCCGGGAGGCCTGCGCTACCCGCGCCACTGGGAGTGGGCGCGCAACGGTCAGCCCCACCACTCCGTCACGGTGACGGCGGTGACGGTGGATCCGCCGCTCGCGGACGCGGACTTCGCCGTGGCGGATGACGTGAAGCAAGGCTTCGAGGCCCGCCGCGCAAGGAAGCTGGACGAAGCCCCCGTGGTCCGTCCGGAAGCACCGCCCGTGGAGGTAGCCCCCGGTGTGGTGCAGCTGCCGGGAGCGTGGAACGTGGCGCTGGTGGCGCAGGATGACGGCGTGGTGGTGGTGGAGGGCCCGCTCGCGTCCGGCTACTCGGCGCGAGTGATGGACGAGGCCGCGAAGCTCTTCCCGGGCCTGAAGGTCAAGGCCGTGGTGTCCACCAGCGACGCCTGGCCGCACATCGGAGGACTGCGCGAGTACGTGGCCCGGGGCATCCCGGTGTACGTGCTGGACCTCAACCGCACGCTGGTGGAGCGGCTGGTAGCGGCGCCGCGCACGCTCGTGCCGGACGCGCTCGCCAGGAAGCCGCGAGCAGCGAAGCTCCAGGTCGTAAACGGACAGCGCGTGCTGGGCACCGGGAAGAACCGGCTGGAGCTCGTCCCGGTGCGAACGGAGACGGGGGAGCGGATGCTGTTCGCGTGGCTGCCGGAGCACCGGCTGCTCTACACGTCCGACCTGGTGCAGCCCCAGCCGGACGGCACGTTCTTCAACGTGCAGCAGGTGGACGAAACGGTGGAGGTGGCCGCGCGAGAGAAACTCCCGGTATCCCAGGTGTTCGGCATGCACCTGAAGCCCACGGATTGGAGCGCCCTCACCACCGCCGTGGACAAGGTCCGCAAGCCCTGAGGCCCTTGGCCAAGAACCCTGTCGCCACCGATGAGAAGGTGAGAACCCAGCCGGGCCTCCCCGTCGGCGGCGCACAGCGAAAACCTGTCCGACAGTCGGACAAGTTTCGGAAGACCGCTCCGAGCAGGAGGGCTGCTCGACCCGGACGGCTAGAACCTGTCCGACTGTCGGACAGGTTTTGGAAGACCGCGCCCGGCGGGCGGTGGACAACCTGGGCTGTCTGGAGGTTTCAGCGGGCCCGGCCCAGCCGCCGCTCCAGGTGCTCGCGGCGGCTACGGCTCACGCGCAGGCGCATGCCGCTTCGCAGCACCACCACCTGCTCCGTGGGCGAGGGCCGGTGCACTTCTTGAATGCACGCCACGTTGACGATGGCGGAGCGGTGGATGCGCACGAAGCGCTCCGGGTCCAACCGCGCCTCCAGCGCCGCCAGGCTCTCGCGCAGCACGTGGGCCTTGCCGTCCGCGTGCAACGTGACGCAGTAGTCGTCCGCCTCCACCCACTCGATGTCCGCGACAGGGACGAGCACGGAGCGCAGCCCCACGCGCACCAGCAGCCGGTCCGCGGGAGGCTCGGCGGGCCTTGGTGCCGGGCCCGCGTCCGCCAACAGGTCCGCGAGTCGCCGGCCCAGCTCGGCGGCCTCGCCGGCGCGCAGCCTCTGACGAGCCCGGGCCAGCGCCTCGTCGAAGCGCGTGTCGTCGAAGGGCTTCAGCAGGTAGTCCACCGCATGCACGTCGAAGGCCTTCACCGCGAAGGTGTCGAACGCGGTGATGAAGATGACAGCGGGCATGTGCTCCACGCCCACTTCCCGCAGCACTCCGAAGCCGTCCAGCTCCGGCATCTGAACATCCAGCAGCACCAACTGAGGGCGCTGGGCGCGGATGGCATCCACCGCTTCGCGGCCGTCGCGGCACTCGCCGCACACCACCGCGTCGGGATGGCGAGCCAGGGCCTGCCGCAATCCCTTCCGAGCCAGCGGCTCGTCGTCCACCAGCAGCACCCGCAGCTCAGCCATGCGCCACCCCAGCGGCGCCCGGCTTGGAGCGCCAGGGCAGCAGGACCGTTGCCACGGTGCCCTGCCCTTCCGCGTTGGCGACTCCCAGCCGTCCCGCTTCGCCGTAGAGCTGCGCCAGTCGCGCCCGCGTGTTCGACAGGCCGATGCCCCTCGCCGCTTCCAGGTCGAAGTCCCGGGGCAGCCCCGGACCATCGTCACGCACGGTCAACTCCAGCGCGTCTCCGCACCGCCTCGCGCCAATGCGCAGCACCCCGGATGCGGAGCGCACGCCGATGCCGTGGCGGAGCGCGTTCTCCGCGAGCGGCTGGAGCACCAGGTGGGGCACTCGGGCCTCCAGCGCTTCCGGCTCCACCGCCCACTCCACTCGCAGCCGGTCCGCGAAGCGCAGCTGCTGGAGCTCCAGGTAGCGCGACAGCACGGCCACCTCGTCTCGCAGGGACACCTCCTGGGTGGCTCCCTGCTGGAGCAACTGCCGGAGCAGATCGCTCAACAGCACCAGCATGCGCGCGGCCTCCTCCGTCTCCTTCTCGCGCACCAGCACCACGATGGCGTTGAGCGTGTTGAAGAGGAAGTGCGGCTGCAATTGCGTCTGGAGCGCGAGCAGCCGGGACTCGGCCAACTGCACCGCGAGCGCCGCGGCCTGTCGCTCGCTGTCCCTCGCCCGCTGGGAGGCCCGGGTGGCGGAGGCCACCGCCAGCACCGTCGCGTAGGCCATGCCCATCATCGGCAGCCAGCCCCACCATGCACGCAGCCAGCGCGCGGCCCAGGTGGCATCCCGCCCGGGCATGAACTGCGCCGTCGTCAGCGCGTACACGGCGGCGAACAGGGCGCCCATGCCCAGACACGCCGCCAGGTGCACGAGGACGGGGCGCGGCCTCGGAGGGCTCAGGGGCTCGCGCGCGGCGAGCCGGGTGAGCCACGGCGTGAGGGGCAGCCACACGTACCAGGCGGGCATCTGCGCCGCGAACACCCGCCACAGCGCGGGCGCCCCGGCCATGTCCCGGCTGAACGTGTACGTCTCCAACGCGGAGAAGAGCGCGGGCACGGACCACGCGGCGGCCCGCTTCGCCCAGGCACGCCACGCGCTTCCAGAGGTGTCTTCCACAGTGGCCACGAGGCCCGCGAGTCTACCGGCGGGCGCCGCGGACTTCACCGCCTGCGCGAGGGTTCAGGGAAAACCGCTGAGCACAATCTTGCCCAGCGTGCGGCCCGTCTCCACCGCCGCGTGCGCGCGCCGGAGGTTCGCGGCGGTGAGCGGGCCGAAGTCCTGCGTCATGGTGGTCCGCAGCGTCCCCGCCTCCACCAGGTCCGCCACCGCGTCGAGCAGCCGCTGCTGGGAGAGCGGATCCGCGTCGTAGAGCGCGCGCGTGAACATCAGCTCCCAGTGGAGCGCCAGGCTCTTGCGCTTCATCGCGTTCACGTCGAGCGGCGTCTGCGGGTCGTCGATGATGCCCAGGTGCCCGAAGGGCGCCATCAGCTCCACCAGCTGCGTGAAGTGCTGCTCCGTCGCGGTGAGCGCCATCACGTAGCGCACGCCGCCCGGCACCAGCGACTTGACCTGCTCGGCCAGGGGCTGGCGGTGGTCCACCACGTGGTGCGCGCCCAGGGACTTGCACCACTCCACCGTCTCCGGCCGCGACGCCGTGGCGATGACCGTGAGGTCCGTCAGCTTGCTGGCGATTTGAATCGCCATGGAGCCCACGCCGCCCGCGCCGCCCACCACGAGCAGCGCGTCCTTGAGAGTGCCCGTCTTCTGCTGAGGCACACCCAGGCGCTCGAACAGCAACTCCCACGCGGTGATGGAGGTGAGAGGCATGGCCGCCGCCTGGGCGAACGTCAGCCCCTTCGGCTTGCGGCCGACGATGCGCGCGTCCACCACGTGCAGCTCGGAGTCCGTGCCGGGCTTCGCGATGGAGCCCGCGTAGAAGACCTCGTCACCGGGACGGAAGCGCTTCACGTCCTTCCCCACCGCCTCCACCACGCCGGCCGCATCCCAGCCGAGCACACGCGGCGAGGACTCCACCTTGTCCTTGGGCGCGCGCACCTTCACGTCCACCGGGTTCACGGACACGGCGCGTACGCGCACCAGCAGGTCTCCGGGACCGGGCGTGGGGTCCGGCAACTCCACGTCGACGAAGGCTTCGGGATGGTCACTGGGGAGGTACTTCGTGAGGGCGACGGCTCGCATTGGGGGCTCCTTTGCGTGCAACATCGTCCCGAAGGTCGGAACGGACAAGTACGCAGGATTTCCGCCCATACGCACGAAAAGGGAACCATGGCCCGGCACAAGACCTATGACTGCTCCGCCGGTTGTCCGGTGTCCGCGACGCTGGATGTGATTGGCGGCAAGTGGAAGGGGCTCATCCTCTACCACCTGCTCGAAGGCACGCTGCGCTTCGGCGAACTGCGCAAGTGCATCCCGGACGTCACGCAGCGGATGCTGACGCAGCACCTGCGCGAACTGGAGGAGAGCGGGCTCGTGCACCGGCAGGTGTACGCGGAGGTGCCTCCGCGCGTCGAATACAGCCTCACGCCGCAGGGCCAGACGCTGCGAGGCGTGATTGCCGCGCTCAAGTCCTGGGGAGAGACCTACCTGGGCCGGAAGGCTCCGCAGCCCGCGGCCCCGAAGCGACGGCTCGCCGTCGCGAGGCGCTGAAGCGCGGCGCCCTACCCCGCCGCGCGCACCAGGCGCAGCACCAGCACGAAGTGCAGCCCCGCGCCCACCAGCGTCATGGCGTGGAACACCTCGTGGTAGCCGAAGACGCCGGGCCGGGGGTTGGGCCGCTTGAAGGCATACGCGAGCGCGCCCAGCGTGTAAGCCAGCCCCCCGGCGATGATGAGCACGATGGCGGAAGACCCCACCGCGCGGAAGACATCGCCGAAGTACGGCATCATCGTCCACCCCACCCCGATGGCCAGCGCCGCCGTCACCCACTTGGGCGCGCCCACCCAGAACATCGACTGGAGGATGCCCAGCAGCGCCCCCGCGTAGAGCCACGCCATCAGCGGGTTGCCCACCTCGGGAGGCAGCCCCAGCAGGATGACCGGCGTGTACGTCCCCGCGATGAGCAGGAAGATGGCCGCGTGGTCCGCCCGGCGCATCCACGCGCGGGCCTTCGGCGACCAGTTCACCCGGTGGTACGTCGCGCTGATGGTGAACAGCCCCACCAGGCTCAGCGCGTACAGCGCCGACGCCAGCATCGTGCGAGGCGTGGGCGCCATCGCCACCAGCACCACGCCCGCGCCCACCGCGAAGGCCGCCGCCCACTGGTGCAACACCCCGCGCAGCTTCGGCTTCTCCATTCCCAACACCACCGCGCTCACGCGCGCCCCATGACGGACTCGACACCCTTCGAAACGAAGCATTTCATGACGGTGGCGACTCCACGCCTTCCCTACGGAATGGTAGGTTTCGGTCCGGTAAGTTACCGGTGGGTAGGTTGGAGGTCAACTTGAAGAAGAAACAGCGGCTTACAGGCGCGGAACGCCGGATCCAGTTGATGGAGATCGGCCGGTCGGTCTTCGCCTCGAAGGGCTACGAGGCAACCTCGATTGAAGAGGTCGCCCAGCAGGCGGGCGTGTCCAAGCCCATCGTCTACGAGCACTTCGGCGCGAAGGAGGGGCTGTACGCGGCCATCGTGGACCGGGAGCTGGAGGACCTGGTGGCGCGCGTGTCCGCGAGCATCGCGCAGGGCACGCCCCGGCAGCGCTTCGAGGACGCGGTGCTGGCGTTCATGTCCTACGTGAAGGAGGAGCCTGCGGGCTTCGCGGTGCTCACGCGGGACTCGCCTACGGCGGCGGCGCGGCGCGGACTGACGCGCGTCATCGACGACCTGGCCCAGCGCGTGAGCGACGTCTTCCGCAGCGAGTTCGAGCGCGCCGGCTACCCGTCCAAGGTGGCGCCCATCTACGCCAACGCGCTGGTGGGCATGGTGACGCAGGTGGGCCACTGGTGGGCCGCGGAGGGCAAGTCCTTCTCCACGGAGAACGTGGCCCGCCATGTCGCGGCGCTCGGGTGGATGGGATTGAGGCACCTGCCCAAGGACCCAGCGGCACCCGGCGCGAAGCGCGAGCCGAAGCGCCGGAGCTGAGGCTACGCCTTCGGAGGCCGCGCCTTGAGCGCCGCCTGGATGCCTTCCAACGCGCCCGGGTCCTCGATGGTGGTGAGGTCACCCGGCTCGCGATCCTCCGCCACGGCCTGGATGCTGCGGCGGAGCAGCTTGCCGGAGCGCGTCTTGGGCAGGTTCGCCACCACGTACACCGCCGCCGGGCGGGCCACCGCGCCCAGCGTCCGGCCCACCGTGTCCATCACCTCGCGCGAGAGGGCATCCCGGTCCTCCTCGCGTTGCAGGCGCGCGGGGTCCTTGGGCACGACGAAGGCCATCACCACCTGGCCCTTGAGCTCGTCCTTCACGCCCACCACCGCCACCTCCGCGATGGCCGGGTGTCCGCTGATGGCTTCTTCAATCTCACGCGTGCCCAGGCGGTGGCCCGCCACGTTGATGACGTCGTCGGTGCGGCCCAGGATGAAGTAATCCCCATCCGCGTCGCGCGTGGCCCAGTCGAAGGTGTTGTAGAGGGGCGTGTCGAAGCTTGCGAAGTACGTGGAGACGAACCGCGCGTCGTCGCCCCACACCGTGGACAGACAGCCCGGCGGCAGCGGCGGTTGAATCACCAGCACGCCCTTCTGGTCCGCCGCCGTCACCTCTTCGCCGCTCAGCCCATCCACCAGCTTCACGCGGTAGCCATAGATGGCCGCGCCCGGTGAACCCAGCTTGCGCTTGCGCGGCTCCACCCCGGGAACGGGCCCCAAGATGGGCCAGCCCGTCTCCGTCTGCCAATAGTTGTCCAACACCTGCGTGGACGGCAGCGCGTCCGAAATCCACGCGTGCGTGGGCGCGTCCAGCGGCTCTCCCGCGAGGAACAGGTAGCGCAGGCTGGACGTGTCGTGGCGCTTCAAGAACGCCGCGTCCTGCTTCTTCAGGATGCGGATGGCCGTGGGCGACGTGAACATCACGCTCACCTTGTACTGCTCGATGAGCCGCCACCAGACGGCGGCATCCGGGCGGATGGGCAGGCCCTCGTAGAGCACCGTCGTCATGCCGTTCAGCAGCGGGCCGTAGACGATGTACGAATGGCCCACCACCCAGCCGATGTCTGAGGCGGTGAACATCACCTCGCCGGGCTGGCCCGTGTAGATGTGGCGCATGGACGCGGCCAGCGCCACCGCGTAACCGCCCGTGTCGCGCTGCACGCCCTTGGGCTTCCCGGTGGTGCCGGACGTGTAGAGGATGTAGCTGGGCTCCGAGGACTCCATCCACTCCACCGGAACCTGGGCGCCCTCGTGCTCGCGGCCCAGCGTGGCGAAGTCCACGTCGCGCTCCGGCGTGACGGGGCTGTTGGGAACAAGCCCCCGGTCCACCACCAGCACGCGCGCGGGCGGGTGCTTCGCGAGCGTGAGGGCCTCATCCACCAGCGGCTTGTAGGGGACGACCCGGCCCGCCCGCATGCCCGCGTCCGACGTCACCAGCAGGACAGGCTTCGCGTCGTCGATGCGCATGGCCAGGCTGTGCGCCGCGAAGCCGCCGAACACCACCGAGTGGATGGCCCCCAGTCGCGTGCAGGCCAGCAGCACGAAGACAGCCTCCGGCACCATGGGCATGTAGACGATGACGCGGTCCCCGCGCTTCACGCCCAGCGAGCGCAGCACGGCCGCCGTCCGGTTCACCTCCGTGTGGAGCTGCGCATAGGTGTGCTGGCGGCGCTGGTCCGTCTCGGTGGATTCGAAGACAAGCGCCAGCTGGTCCGCGCGGGTGGCCAGGTGCCGGTCCACGGCGTTGTGGCACAGGTTGGTGCGCCCGCCGACGAACCAGCGCGCGAAAGGCGGCCGGGAGTCATCCAACACGGAGTCGAAGGGCTGCTCCCAGTCGATGAGCCGGGCCTGCTCCGCCCAGAACGCCTCCGGCGCTTCGATGGAGCGGCGGTAGAAGTCCAGATAGCTGCCCATGCGGACGCTCCTGCGAAGGGAATGTGCCCCGACGATAGTGGCGAGCCCGCGAGGGTGGGAAGGACGCCTTCCGGAAGATGCCCGGGACTCATCAGCGCGACGGGCGTAACCCCATCAGCTTTCCACTGAAGGGGAGTCCACACCATGAAGCGTTTCGCGCAGGCGTTGGGAACGTCCGTCGCGCTGGCCCTGCTGGCCGTCCCCGTGGCGTACGCGGGGACGAAGGCCGCGTTCAACGTGGTCGTCAACACCTCCATCCGCGACGAGGAAGGCGCGCAGGGCACGGCGCACAACAGAACCGACACCGTCCAGCGCATCTACTGCCGCACGTCCGCGGACGCAGCGGGAAATGAGTCGGTTCGGTGCCTCGCCGTGTCCGCGGCGAACGTGTCCGCGACCTGCTTCTCGACCCTGCCCGCGCACGCGCGCAGCGCGCAGTCCGCTGGCAACGCGTCCTTCATCTATTTCACCTGGGACGTGAACGGCGTCTGTCAATCCATCGACGTGCTCAAAGCCGAAGGCGCCGTAGTCCCGCTGCTTGCGCCACGCCCCCGGAGCCTCTTGATGAAGACCTTCCTCCAGACACTGTTGTCACAGGTCCCGGGCATCGCGCTCGGCATCACCGGGGGCGTGGCGCTGACCTTCGCCACCCTGGAGTCGCGGGTGGAGCGGATGCTGGACGCGAAGCTGGAGGCGCAAGCCCGTCAGCTTCGCGGGCTCGTTGGGCCGCTGGACGGACGATGATCAACGGCGCTTCCACCAGGCCCTCGGCGCCGGCCCGCGCGAGGAGGTCGAAGCGATGGAGCGCGACCTGTCCCTGGCCATCAACAGCGGCCTGCTCCGGCCGGCGCTGGGCGCCGAGAGGTAGCGCGCGACACGACGCAAGCGCGTCCTGTCAGCACGCAGCCTGGGGGGCGTGAGCGAGCCGTGGATGTGATCACGCGGGGTTGAGTTCTGGTCCTGACCTTGCAGTTGGAGAGGGCGCATCCGTGAAACAGGTTTTGTTTCACGACACAGGTCCCTCACTCGCCAGGTCCTTCCATGACGATCTCCACGACCCTCACCATCCAGAACAACTCCGGCTGCCCCATCGATAACCGCGGCACGCCGGACTACAAGGACGGCGCGCTCAGCGGATCCGCGCCCGCCACCAGCATCGCGGCAGGCTCCAGCACGACCTTCAAGATCGAGCAGAAGAACTCCGTCTCCCCCGGCCCCGAAGGCACGGTGACGTACAAGCTGGAGACGGGGAACGAGCAGGTGCCCCTCTCCTTCTACTGGAACTACTCCAGCGGAGCGCAGCACCACGAGTCCTATACCGCCACCACGAACTCCAGCCTCGCGCCGGTGGTCATCACCCAGACGGACGCGAGCGGAGACAACCACGCGACCACCTACCGGGTGGACTTCAAGCCGCGCGCGCCGCACGAGTGGGACCTGGTGTGGGCGCTGTCCGTGGGCCTCATCAACAAGCAACTGCACGCGCTGCGCTACTACCAGCTCATCCCGTCCTCCTTCACGCAAGCGGCGTCCGGCGGCGCGCAGCTCACCGTGACGGCCATGGGTGACCCTACCGTGTCGGTGTCCGACGACCAGACGACCCACCTGGACGTGCACCTGGCCTTCACCACCGCGACCCTCCAGTACGTGGAGTCAGGCGCGACGAAGACGCAGGACCTGTCGGGCACGACGGTCATCGTGTCCCTGGACCTGTCGCAGGCGCAGGTGACGGACCCCAACACGCTGGCCGCCACGTCGGATGCGAAGCAGCACATCCAGGGCCTCCAGTCGCTCAACTACTCCGTCTACCGCCTCTTCCTGGACCTGGCCCAGCCGTCGCTGTTCCGCGCGCTCCAGGTCGTGAACGCGAGCAACCAGTCCGTGTCGCTCAGCCAGGCCGCGCAGAGCGCCCTCCAGGCCACGCTGGCCGGCGTGGGCCACATGGACGTGGCGTACACGACGCAGGCCCCGGGAAGCCCCGCGAGCATCATCCCCACGTTCGCGAAGGAGCGCACGACCCGCTACAGCACCAACGGGAACTTCAGCACGCTCAACGTGTGCATGATGAGCCGGGGCCGGAAGGAGCCCAACTGGAACTCGCGCTTCGGCTTCACCGCGCCGCTGGCCGCCACCACCAACCCGGACGGCACCCCGGCGGAGGCCCGCGCGAGGCTGTTCCTCAGCCAGGACACGCTGGGCGAGGGCTACCTCAAGCCGACGGTGCTGCCCGCCATCCTGAGGGCCTCCGGCATCCCCGGCACCATCTCGCGGCTGGCGCCGCTGATGTACCAGTGCGTCGGCTCGCGCGATAACTCCAGCAAGAACGACGGCCGGGGCGAGTTCGTCCAGGTGGACAACGGCTTCGACCAGTACGTGTTCGGCACGGAGACCGTCGTCTTCACCACCCAGCCCAACCTCACCCAGACCGACCGCTGCACGGTGGCGATGAACGGCCAGTTCCAGGTGAACATCGAGGCCAGCCAGTATCCCCTGGACTTCATCGGGCTGGGCCTGAAGGACGTCCTGGGGAAGGCCACCTACGTGCAGCCCTGGACGGGCACCATCACCATCGCGGCCGGAAACGGCGGCAAGCTGGTGACGTCCGTGACCATCGTGCTGGGCAAGGCCCCGGCGCCGGACGTGGACAAGACCCTGGATGGCTGGGTCTTCAACGCGTTGGACAAGCTGTTCAACTGGTCCTCCACGTCGCCGCAGGACGAAATCACGCAGAAGGCGCAGGACTTCGCCAACAACCTGGCCGCGACCTTCCAGAACAACGCCTCCATGTCGCTGGATGTCGAGGACTGCGTCGTACTGCCCACGGGCTCCGCGCATGACTACAGCCAGTTCGTCTTCAACTCGGAAGGCGCCGTCCAGGTGGACGTGTCCTTCCCTGGCTGAAGCGCCCATCCCTCCCAAAGACATCCAAGGAATCCATCCATGTCCCAGACAACCCAGACGGGCTCGGCGACCGTTTCCTCCAGCCTGATGTACAACTACCTGGCCGCCACCTCCGTGGACGCGGCCTATCCCCTCGCCTCCGCGGAGGACACCGGCGGCTCGCCGCTGCTGTTCAGCGTGGGCGCGTCCTCGGCGAACACCGCGCGCAAGACGCTGTGGGTGATGTTGCGCGACACCACCGTGACGACCGGCTGGCGTCAGGTCGAGCTCAGTCCGGACGCGAACCACGACGTGCAGGGCTACGCGGTGGTCCAGGCCCCCTCCGGCCAGGTCATCATCGCCGTGGCCATGGATGACGGCGCGGGAGGCAGCCGCGTGTTCGTCTCCCCCGCCCTCACGCCCACACCGGACGGCGGCCCGTGGAACACGCTCAACACGGCGTGGGTCCAGCGCAACGGAGCCCCCACCGGCATGCCCGTGCAGCGGCTCCTGCTGGGCGACTTCGTCAGCGCCAGCGAGGCGCCGCTGCTGGTGGCGGAGGTGAAGAACACGAACAGCACCACCGGCCGCTACTTCGTGGACGCGTCCACGAGCGCCACGAACAGCGCGTGGGTGAACTGGGCGCCGCCCAAGGACATGCAGACGCTGCACGACGTGGTGGTGGCCCGCGCCTCCATCACCGGCATCTCCTACCGGGGCACCTGGTCGCTGTTCGACGACAACACCGGCAAGCGGTGCCTCACCTTCACCAGCCTCCTGGACCCGTCCACCAACACCACGCATTCGCTGTCGGTGACGGCGCCATCGGGCGGCCGCTGCCTGTGTGCGCTGGAGGACCGCCAGAACCAGGGCCTGAGCGCGCTGTACGTGGGCGGTGACGGGCTGTCGTGGTTCCCCTCCACGGGGCTGAAGAACGCGAAGAGCACCGCGCTGGCCATCGCGTCCTCGAACGTGCTGTCCGGCGTTACCTCCATGCTGGCGCAGCAGGACTCCCAGCGCGTCAGCGTGTGGGCGGTGGACGGCAGCCAGCGGCTGTTCTCCCTGAACAACGCGGTGGGCGCCACGGACGGCTGGTCCGCGCCGCTCCAGCAGCGCGAGCACGTGGCCCGGCTGGCCCCGCGCCGCAACCAGAAGCGCTCCACGGGGGAGCTGTTCGTGACCTCCACGGACAACAGCCTCATCACGTACCTGTGGCAGGACCCGGACACCACCGCCTGGCAGAACACGGACATGGTGCTGCCCACGCTGGCCAACGGGCAGGAGTTCCCCAGCTACACCACGGTGGTGCGCTTCACCGACGCGCAGGGCGCGGCGCTGGTGGGCCAGCCGGTGCAGGTGAACGCCTCCGAGTGGTCCCGCGTGATGGTGAACGGCTACTGGACGGACCTGGACACCAGCACACGCGTGGAGGTGAAGACAGACGCCAGCGGCACGGTGACGCTCATCAACAAGGTGTCCGACGTGGGCACGCCCGTGTTCCGCTTCAGCGCGTCGTTCCTCGCGCAGGACGTGACGGCGGACCCCAGCGCGGAGCTGCGCGCGAACCTGGCCGCGAAGCTGAAGGGCCAGGACCTGTCCCAGTGGACGAAGCCGGACGGCACGCCCATGGTGCCCCCCGGCGCGGACCCGGACCTGGTGGCGCAGGTGCAGGCGTCGCTCCAGCAGCTGATGGACAACATGGACAGCCTGCCCGCGGACGGCTCGTCGGCGCCCCTGGAGCCAGCCGCGCCCACGGCGATGGCGAAGACCCAGACGTCCTTCGCGGTGCTGGGCAACGTGACGAACGCCATCGAGACGGCGGCGGGCGACGTGCTCCAGGCGCTCAAGAGCGCCGCGGGCGCCGTCTACGAATACGTCATCCAGCCCATCGTCAACGGCGCGAAGACGCTGCTCCAGTTCTTCGTGAAGATTGGCGAGCAGGTGGTGACGTTCGTCGTGCGCACCATCAAGGAGGCGCTCCAGCTCATCAGCTGGCTGTTCCAACAGCTGGCGGTGCTGATTGAAGACATCATCGCCTTCCTGGGCTTCCTGTTCGCGTGGGACGACATCCTGGCCACCCAGCGCGTGATGGAGGCGATGACGAAGGACGTGGTCCTGGCGCTCGCGGGCAGCATGAAGGGCATGGAGGCCTCCATCACGGAGTACTTCAACGGGCTCATCGCGAAGTGGGACGGCGTCTGCCAGACGGCACTGGGCATGCCGGACGTGACGACGCAGCAGGTGGTGACGCAGACGCAGGCCGCGCAGACGCCGGAGCAGAAGTCCGCCACCGACTGCCTCACCACCAGCCCGGGCGCGACCTTCTCCACCTACCAGGTGTCCCACGGCGGCATCGGCGACAGCACGGCCGATGACTCCGACGCGCCGGTGGCGCAGGCCGTCACCGACTTCCTCCAGACGGTGGGGAACATCCTGTCGGACGTCGCGGACTCGGTGAAGGAGCTGTGCCAGGGCCTCCAGACGATGGTGCAGCAGGGCACCGTCAGCCTGCACTCCATCGTCCAGCTGCTGGCGGGCGAGGCCGCGAAGACGCTGCTCGCCGCCGCCAGGGACCTGCTGGTGGGCCTGTGCGAGGTCATCGCGGACGTGAGCCAGTCGATTCTCGACGACGTGCTCCTGCGCCCGTTCAACATCCCGGTGCTGAGCTGGCTGTACAAGAAGCTCACGGGTGAGGACTCGCTGACGATGCTGGGGGCCCTCAGCCTGCTCGCGGCCATCCCCGTCACGATTGTCTTCAAGCTGCTGACGGGCCATGCACCCATCCCCGAGCAGAAGCAGTCCAGCTTCATGCGGGTCATGACGCCCTGGCGGACGACGTCACTGGTGGCGCTGCCCGAGTCGAAGGACGACAACGGCGACAACGTGCTTGGCGACTCCGCCCACAACTACTCGGTCATCGGCGGTGCGCTCTCGATCATCTCCTCGTTCTGCTACACGCTCTTCCTGACAGGGGGGCAGCTCACGAAGAGCGCGCCCGCGCAGCGGTGGTTCTCCACCGGGCAGACCGTCGCGACCTGGACGGGAGTGGCGGGGAGCTTCCCCTTCGACGAGGACGTGCCCTCGCAGCAGTTGGACCGGATGGTCTGGGCGCTCTATTCCCTGGAGGCCGTGGTCACCGGGCTCGTGTCCCTGCTGAGCTGGACGCGGGGCGCGGATGTGGAGGCGAAGGGACTGGCGAAGGCGCTGGAAGTGACGGACAGCACGCTGCTCACGTTCATGGGACTCGTGAGCCTGGTCCTGTCGGTCGTCAGCTACATCCTGGAGTTGGATGGGGAGATCGACCCCTCCGTGCCCTACCACTCCACCTTCTGGGACACGGAGAAGTTCGGCGCCAACGTCCTGTCCTTCGGCGGCATGACGGGAGAGGGAGTGGCGGGCCTCATCCCGGGCGAAGCCGACAAGGCGCTCATCCTCGCGGGCTCGGCGGTCGCGGAGTGGGGAGCGCTCCTGCTCGATGTCACGCGCTGGGCGGACGCCGTCCTCTACAACAACACGGGTGACGGCTCGGACAAGAAGCTCTTCCAGCTCTGGTGAGCCAACACGCCCCCGTCCCCTGGCACGAAGCCGGGGGACGGGCGGTGTCACGGAACGATTAGCGCGCCTGGGCGCCGTCGGCGCTGACCAGGGCGGTGGCCTCGTTCACGATGGTGTAGCTGCCGGCGGAGCCCTTCACGTCGATGCCGGAGAAGTGGCGGTAGGGATAGGCGCCGTCGCCGATCTGCTCCACCAGCTCCAGGGTGTCACCGGTGAGCTGCTGACCATTCACCTGGGTGGTGAAGGTCTTGCCCTTGAGGCTCATGCGCCAGATGCAGGCGCCGTCCTCGGTCTGGGGCACGGCGTCCGCGCGCACGGCGAACGGGAACGGCAGGTGGCGGAAGTCGATGGCCGCGAAGCCCCAGGCCATGTACACGTTGCCCATCCAGTCCGTGAAGATGACGACGCGGGCCGCGGGCTCGTGGGTGCCGCCGCCCTGGAACACGCCGTCGCGGTACACGTTGACGCGGTAGGTGGAGCCACCGGCCGTGCCGGTGAAGGCGGGCGCCACGGACAGCTGCGACCCGTTCGCGCTCGGCGTGACGCTCAGGGTGCTGACCACCTGGTCCGCGTCACGCGCGGCCAGCGAGAACTGGCCCTGACCGCCGCCCAGGTTCATCCGCGCGGCCTGCTGCCAGCCCGTCGCGTTGGAGAACCGGCTGGCCACGCCGTTCGCGGTCCCCTGCGCGAGCCCGAACACCTGGAGCCCCTCCGCCGTGGCGGCCAGCTGCGCGTTGCCCACCGCGCAGCTCTGGATGCCATTGAACCGAGAGACACAGCCCTGCGCCTGCGACTCCTGCGTGCCCGTGGGGGCCTGCGCGCTGTCGTCCGGACCCTGGCAACCCGCCAGGGACAGGAACGCCGCCGCCATCACGAATCCGGTCTTCATCGTCCGCATGTCTTCAACCTCGAAATGGGGTGTGTTTCACCCGGTGGGCGAAACACCGCGCGCAAGACCTCCGCCCCGCGAGCGGCGGCAGCGGCCTCTGCACCCGCCGAGCCAGTAACATGCGAAAACAAATCTTTCGGATTCCCCCGGAAAATCTGCTGACGCGGTAAGTCGCAGTAGCCCCGCATGTCACACGCTCCTGGGTTTGTAGCGTGCGCCGTCACCGTTGGGCCTCCACCGGACTTGCTCGGGTACACTCGAGCGCTCGGGAAGGTCTTTTGTGCCCCGTCCAGGAGTCGCCGCATGCACGCCGCCCCTTCCGATTCCGCGGTCCTTCCGCCCCCACTTCCCGCGGGGCTGCCGTGGGTGGGTCAGGGGTTGGAGTACCGGAAGGATCCGCTGGGCTTCTTCCTGCGCTACGCGGACCGGGGCGCGGTGGTGCGGACCCGCTTCGTGGGGACGGACATCTACCTGCTCAACACGTCGGAGGCCATCGAGCACGTGTTGGTGAAGAACTTCCGCAACTACCCGAAGGACGCGTTCCAGAAGCGCGCCCTGGAGGCGGTGGTGGGCAACGGCCTGTTCACCAGCCACGGCGACTTCTGGATGCGGCGGCGGCGGATGATGCAGCCGGCCTTCCACAAGAACCTGCTGGCCGCGCACGGAAGCATGGCGGTGAAGGCCGCGAACACCTGGATGGCGTCGCGGCCGGAGGGAGAGGCGTTCGACGCATACACGGAGATGATGGCGCTGACGTTGGACGTGGTCGCGGAGACGCTCTTCGGCGCGAACCTCTCCGCGCAGGCGCGGGAGCTGGGACGGGCGATGGAGGCGGTGATGCTGCATGCCCAGCACCTCTTCGACACGCCCATCACGCTGCCCGCCTGGGTGCCCACGCCGGGACAGCTTCGGTTCAGGGCTGGCCTGCGCGCATTGCACGCCGTCGTGGACGACGTGGTGGAGCGCCGAAGGAGGCAGGGAGGCCCTGGAGAGGACCTGCTGGGCCTGATGCTGGAGGCGCAAGCCGAGGACGGCGAGCACCTGACGGACGCGCAGCTGCGCGACGAATGTCTGACATTGATGATCGCCGGGCATGAGACGACGGCCGCCGCGCTGGCGCTCAGTCTGTGGTTGCTGGCGCGCCATCCGGAGGCGGAAGCAGCGCTGCGGCAAGAGCTGGCCACGGTGTTGGGAGGCCGCGAGCCCACTGTGGCGGACCTGCCGTCACTGCCGTACTGCGAGCAGGTGGTGAAGGAGTCGCTGCGTCTGTATCCGCCCGCGTGGGGCATGAGCCGGGTGGCGGAGCAGGACGACCGGATGGACGGCGTCTTCGTGCCAGCAGGGACGGTGGTCGCGTGGTCCCAGTGGGCACTGCACCGGGACGCAAGCCACTTCCCGGAGCCGGAGGCCTTCCGACCCGAGCGCTGGGCGGACGGGCTGGAGCGCCGCATTCCGCGCTTCGCCTACTGCCCTTTCGGAGGAGGGCCCCGGCTCTGCATCGGCGCGGGCTCCGCGTTGATGGTCATCCGCCTGGTGTTGGCCACGGTGCTCCAGCGCTTCCACTTCGACGCAGCGCCAGGGCCCGCACCGGAGGTTCTTCCCGCCATCACCCTGCGTCCGAAGGGCGGCATCCCGCTCACGCCGAGGAAGGTGTCTCTTCGGGAGTGAACACTGCATCCGCCCCTGCTCCAGGGGTGGGCGATTTTCCGGCCCCGGACGCTTCCGGTTCCGCGGTGCCGGTCCCACTTTTGGCGGTGAGGAGTCACACACCCCATGGATGCGGACGGCACATCCGAGCTGGGAGCCGCGAAGGTTCCCCTCGTATCCAACCAGAAACAGCAGCGCACGCGGCGCGCGCCCCGGAAGCTGAAGCCCTCGCGGCTGCAGGCCGTGGACTTCCGCTCCGTGGAGGAGCGCATGGACGCGGGCCGCGCCCTGCGCAAGCGCTGTCCCCGGAGCAGCCACGCCGCGTGGAAGGCCTTCCGGGGACGCGACCCGCGCGCGCAGCTCAAGGAGTCCGACGCCACGCGGTTGCCGTGGCTGGTGCCCGTGCGCCATGAGCGCATGTCCGAGTCCCCGTTCGCCTTCCTGCGCGGCACGCCCTTCGTCATGGCGCGCGACCTGGCCCACACGCCGCACAGCGGCCTGCGCAGTCAGATTTGCGGAGACGCGCACCTGGCCAACTTCGGCCTGTTCGGCACGCCCGAGCGCAACCTCATCTTCGACCTCAACGACTTCGACGAGACGCTGCCCGGCCCCTTCGAATGGGACGTGAAGCGCCTGGCCGCGAGCTTCGTCGTGGCCGCGAAGCAGAACGGCCTGGGCGCCCGCTGCGGCAAGAAGGCCGCGCGCAAGGCCGTGGAGTCCTACCGGCTCACGATGCGCGAGTTGACGACCCGGAGCCTCCTGGAGGTCTGGTCGCTCCACGTGGACGCGAAGGAGCTGAAGAACTCCGACTCCGTCGACACCGCGAAGCTCGCCGCGGAGGCGGTGGAGAAGGCGAAGCGACACACGAGCGCGCACGCGGTGGAGAAGCTCACCGTGGAGCGCAACGGCCAGCGACACCTGGCCTACCAGCCGCCCCTGCTCTTCCCGCTCAGCGCGGTGAAGATGGACGTGTCGGCCACGGAGCTGGACCGGCGCATCAAGCGGCTCACGGTGGGCTACCTGGAGTCGCTGGACGGCGCGGTGAGGGATTTGTGCCTGCGCTACCGGCGCAAGGAGTGGGGCTTCAAGGTCGTGGGCGTGGGCAGCGTGGGGCTGCAAGCCTACGTCGTGCTGTGTGAAGGCAACGGCGGGGAGGACCCGTTGGTGTTGCAGCTCAAGGAGGCCAAGGCCTCCGTGCTGGAGCCCTACGTGGGCCCCAGCGAGTTCCACAGCGCGGGCGAGCGCGTGGTGGTGGGCCAGCGGCGCATGCAGGCCTTCTCCGACCTGTTCCTCGGCTGGACGGAGGTGGAGGGCATGGGCGCCTTCTACGTGCGACAGCTGCGCGACATGAAGGGCTCGCTGGACGCGGAGAAGATGGAGGGGCCGGTGTTCCAGGACTACGCGGACGCGTGTGGAGCCACCCTGGCCCGCGCCCATGCGCGCACCGGCGACGCCGCGCTCATCGCGGGATACCTGGGCACCAAGGACCACTTCGACGAAGCCGTCACCGAGTTCGCCTGTGCCTATTCGGATCAGGTGGATTCGGACTACGGGCACTTCATCGACGCGCAGGCGAAAGCCCTGGAGGCCCTGACACACTGAGGTCAGGATGCGGCGCTTCCTGAGCTTGGGGAGCGCCATGAGGCTGGCCGGAGCCGTCACGCTGTTGCTGCTGCTCGCGACGGGGTGTGCGACCCGCCGCGTTGTCCATATCGATACCGGGAGAGGACCCCGGGTTGTCCACGAGCCGGTGGAGGCCGCCCCGGTCCAGGTGAGCGAGGACGCGTTCACGTCCGCCCTCACGCAGCTCATCCTGGACATGCGAATGGACGTTGCCTTCCGTGAGGCGGAAGCAGCGGATGCGCGAGGGTGGGTGCGGTCCAGGACGCTGCTCGCCTCCGCAAAGGGCCTCGCGGACCCTGGCTCGGGGAGTTCGCCTGAATCGTTGTACGCGCGCCTCTGCCCCGAGAAGGATGACTGCCTGGCCCTGGTAGGCGGGACGGGGCTGACGTTCTCGCGCAAGGACCGGACGCTCATGGCCCTGTCCTTCGCGCTCGATAGCGTGTGGGAGAGCGTCGAGGCTGAGGTTGGCAAGATGCTCAACCCGGCGGTACTCAAGGCCATGGTGACGTCGGCCGCGCTGAGCGTGCTTCTCACCATGACGCTGCCCGAGCCTGTCACCAAGGTCATCGCCGTGGCGCTGACGGCCGCCATGGTGGCCTACCTGGGCATCGTGCCGGTCTGGGAGATTGGGCGGGGCTTCGTGCGGCTTTGGGACGACGCAGGGACGGCGACGAGCACCCTTGAACTGCAGGACATCGGTCACCGGTTCGGGCGGGTGTTGGGGACCAACGGCACGCGCGTCCTGGTGCTGCTCGTCACGGCTGCGCTGGGCGGGAGGAACGCGATGGCGGCCCAGGGGCCCAAGCTCCCGGGCTTCACCCAGGCCGCGCTCCGGGGACAGGCCGAGGCGGGATTCTCACTCGGGGCTGCGCTGAATGGGGGCGTAACTTCCATGGCGATGCCCGCCGCGGGTGTGCTCAACGTCACGTTGGCGCCTGGAGCAACGGCTGCTCTCGCGATGTACTCGAGCGGCCAGATTCCAGGTGACGCCGAGGGGCCGGTTCATCACATCTGCACAAACAAGAACCTGGTCTCCGCTGTGTCCGGCGGGCCTTGGACGCCGCTATGTGCAAAGCTATTTGCCCGGGCCGGGATGAAGCTGGAGGACGTCGCGAACCAGGTACGTCTAAAAGCCCATCAGGGGCCGCACCCACGCGAATACCATCGGGCTGTTCTCGACCGATTGGAGAAGGCGTTGGGGCGATGCAAGTCAGAGGAGACGTGCAGGGTCCGCCTGATTGAGGAGCTGGCAAGGATTGCTGGAGATCTTCTTACGACTGGCACGGATTTGAGGAAACTGGTCGTGGTGGGTGGAGGCTGAGATGGCGCGAGAATTCTACGCGGTGGAGATTGGGGATGTAGCGCAGTGGAGCCTTGATACACCCGCCCCCATGGAAGGAGGCGCGCTGGAGGAGCCGTGGATGTTCGTCGAGGGTAGACCGGTGATTGACCCGGGGCCGCTCAAGACAACCCCCTTTCACGTTGATGTGAAGCGTACTTTTTCGGTAGCCAATGCAGACCGTACGCCCATTGCGAATGAGCAGGTCGCGAGCGTCTTCCGGGAACTTGCGCCTGACGACGTGCAGTTTTTTCCGATAGAGATTGAGGGGACGCCAGAGCGATACTACGTCGTCAACGCGACCCGGCGCTTCAAGTGCATTGACGAAGCCAACTGTCGCGAGGTCCAGATATATCCTCCGGACGGGGCTGTACCCGAGCGGGTAGGCGAGTACCGCTCAATCTCTGGCCTGCGTATCGACACTTCGAAAATTGAAGATGCGCGTGTCTTCCGCCCTATGGGTTGGGAGCTGGCCTTGATTGTCTCCGAGGAGGTCAAGGAGGGCATTGAGAGAGTCGGCAACACGGGAGTGTTCTTCAACCGCGTGACGGGTCCCCAAGCGACCCCTGAGTGAGGAGCGCTCCACGGGCCAGCAGTCCTGAAGTGCCTCTCTTGGGGATGGCCGTCCCTGAACCGCCGCCGCTACCATGAGCGGGATTCCCCGGAGCGGAATCCGCATCCCTCCACCCGCTCCCCCTTCGCTCCGGGTGCACCGAGAGACTGCCTTCGCCTGAGCCGAAACGATTGCTTGTGAGTGGAGTTCCTGATGCGGCTTCCATGGCTGGTGCTGTCCCTGTTCTGGGCGCTGGCCGGGTGTAGCGGTGCGACGAAGGTCGTCCGGCTCGACACGGGGCGCGGTGCGCCTGTCGTCCATGTGCTTCGTGCGGATGGAACAGCCCGGCCGGTCCCGCTTGATGCGGGGGCGCTGAAGGAAGCCGTGGCGCGGCTGGCCCCGGGGCTTCGGTTGTCACCGAGGGCCCAGGATGCCTCCCGGCGCCTCTTCGAGGTGGAGCCCCGGAGCGGTTCGTACCTGGTGGATGTGCAGCGCCGCCGCATCACGCCTCTCGGGCCGGGTGAGCACCTGTCCTCCGAGCAGACTCAGCCAGACGTGGAGCTGACCCGCGCCTACTTGCGCTGGTGCGGACGGACCGGACGGGCCGGTGACTGTCTGGGGCTGCTGAAGGAGAGCCCGGTCATCACAGGGGACGCGCGCTTCGCCCTGGCGCTCGCGCTGGCGAAGGGGGCGGTGCTGGAGGAGCTGTGGGAGGCCGTGAAGGACATGGCGAATCCCGAAGCGCTGATGCAGGCCGCTCTGTGGACAGCGGTCACGTATGCGCTGCTCTGGACCGTGCCGGAGCCCGCGACGAAGGGCGTGGCGGCGGTGCTCTCGGCAGGGCTCATCGCCTACGTGGGCATCGACACGTTCTGGGCGCTCATCCAGGGCTTCCGGCACCTGATGGCGGAGTCAGATGCCGCGCTGACGTTCGACGAGCTGCGCGGAGCGGGAGAGCGATTCGGCAAGGTGATGGGCCGGCAGGCGGCGCGGGCCTTCGTGATGCTGGCGACGGCGGCCATTGGAAGCACGGGCGCGACGCTGGGGGCGAAGCTCCCGGGCCTGCCAGGGGCAGCCCAGGCCGCGGTCCGGTCCGAGACGGAGGCCGGTGTGCTCTACGCGGCCGTGGGACAGGTCGAGACGGTCGCCATCGCCGCGGATGGCTTCACGTTTGGCCTCGCGCCGGGCGCCGTGGCCATGTCATCGAATGGAACGCACGGCGGTGGGAGCGCCTCCACTGGATACAAGGCCTGGCAGACACACCGGGGCATGACGAAGGCACGAGGGAGCGCGGGCACGAACAGGGAGTGGCACCACGTCGTCGAGCAGACAGAGGGGAATGTCCGCCGGTTCGGGCCTGACGCGATACACAACACCGAGAATGTCATCGCCCTGGACAAGATGCTCCACGACCTGGTCAGCGCGTTCTATTCAAGGAAGCGTGCCTTCATTACCGGCTCTCCGGATATGACGATTCGAGAGTGGCTGAGTACGCAATCGTATGCGGCTCAGCGGGAGTTTGGCTTGCTCGCAATTGAGAACATCAAGGCTGGGATGTGGCGATGACCCCGGAAGCCCTTGTCAAGCAGTTTGCCGATAACGTTGCCGCGCAGACTGATGCCATTTTCAAGCCTGGGGCCGACCCTGACGATCGCCATGGTGACCTCTACATCCAAGCGTTCAAAGAGCTTCGTGCGCTTGGGGATTCCGGTCGTGAGGCGCTTGCGAGCCTCTTCACGCATCCGAGGGCCGATGTCAGGGTCGCGGCTGCTTCATTTTTGCTTCGCTATCGAACCGCCGAAGCCAAAGCTGTTTTGGATGAGGTGGCTCAGCGAAAGGGGTTCTTTGCTTTCGAGGCGGGGCAGGCACTGAAGCGCTGGGAGGAGGGCACTTGGGCCCTGGACCCAGCATAGCGAGCGGTCCGTTCGCAAATGGCTTCGCGGACCGACTTGTGGGATTCAAAGAGCCCTCAAGCGATGAGCCCCCTTGCGCGGATTGGGAACGACAAGACAGGAATCGGGCATGAGCTCGGATACACTTGTTGAACATTTTGCCGAGTATGTCGCGGCACAGACAGACGCAATCTTCCAGGTGGGTGCGGATCCCGAGGACATACACGGCGACCGGTACATCGCGGCTTTTGATGAACTCCGTGCCCGAGGTAACGAGGGAAGAGAGGCGCTATGCATCCTCTTGAAACACCCCAGGATGGACGTGAGGGCCACCGCTGCTGCCTTCCTGCTTCGCTACCGCACCGCCGAAGCCAGAGCGGTGTTGGAGGAGGCTGCGAAAGGAGAGGGGCTCGTTGCCTTTGGCGCTCAACAGACGTTGAAGGGGTGGAAAGAAGGCGTTTGGGCCCTGGATCCGGAATAACGGCGGGCCCCATGCGTCTCGGCCCCTCCCACCATTCCCCCATTCAGAGCAGGAGTTGAAGCGCTCGGTTTGAGCATGAAGACACGTGACCTCAAGGTGCTAGGGACAGAGGAGTTGATTGCGCGTTTTCGCGAAGTTTCAGCCAGGCACGGGCGCCTACTGAATGCGCGCGACATTCGGGCTGCGAACAAGGACTACCTTCTCGCGGCAGCCGCCAGGAAAGGGCTGCGTACCCGTGGGCCCGATGCGGAGAAATGCCTGCTGGTGTTGCTGACCGATCCGGAGCCAGGGACGCGGTACTGGGCCGCGACGGCCGCCCTGGGCTTCGCTCCCAGCGAGGCAGAACGTGCGCTTGCCCTGTTGGCGGAGCCGCCGCCGACTCTGCTGAGCGTGAGTGCGGCGATGACCCTTGATGCGTGGAAGAACGGAACCCTTCCCCTGGAAGAGTAGAACCGCTCAGCCCGCCATCCGCGTCCAGTCGTCCTCGTGAGCGAAGAGCTTCACACCCTTGCGTTCGCAAACCTCCGCGTGCACCTGGGCGGCGGGGCCTCCCACCCAAAGGGGCAGCCCTTTGGGCACCGCCTCCTGGATGCGCGTCAGCACATCCTCGAACACCATGGCGCCCCGGTTCATCACCGCCGACAGGCCCACCACGTCTGGCTTTGCCCGGGCCACCATCTCCCCCAGTCCTTCCGCCGGCACGCGCTGCCCCAGCAGCGTCACCCGCATGCCCGCGTGGCGCAGCCGCAGCGCAACGCCCAGCAGGCCAATCTCGTGCTCCTCCTCCGGGAAGCACGCCAGCACCGCGTGCTTGCGTCCTCCCCGTGGGGCACCGTGCAGCAGGCTCACCAGCCGCTCGCGCACCACCTGCGTCACCAGGTGCTCCTGCGCGACCGTCAACGTGCCCGCGTGCCAGCGGTCGCCCACCTCGCGCTGCACCGGCACCAGCACGTCCTCGAAGGCTTTCAACGGCGGAAGCGCCGTCAGCACCTCGTCCAGGATGCGCACGACGCGGGGTTGGTCATACGCCTCGGCCGCGGCCATCACCGCCGCGCGCCACGTCTCCGGTTGCGACCCGGTCCGCGCCTGAAGATTCTCGATGGGCGCGGAAGGCGCCACGTCCAGCTCCGCGCGCAGCTGGGGCAGAAGCTTCGCCGCCTCGCTGATGGCAACACCCTCGTCCGTCAGCGCCTTGAGCCGCTTGAGCAGGGCCACGTCGCGGTCGGTGTAGACGCGATAGCCCGCGGGCGTGCGCTCCGGCTCGAGCACCCCGTAGCGGCGCTCCCAGGCCCGGATGAGCTCCACCCGGACTCCCGACAGCTCCGCGGCGATGTGGATGCGATAGGTGCGCTCAGCCATGGTGTGCGTGCTTCACGGTCGGTTCTGCGCGTTTCGCGCCTGCTGCCAGACGGCGATGAGCTCCTCCGCGGACTCCGCGTACTGCGCGCCCAGGGTGAACAGCGTCTTCAGGTGCTCCCGCGCCCCAGGCCCGCCTACCACCACCGGCACCGGCGCGCACGCATGCATCGCTTCGGACAACACCGAGACGAAGTCGGCCGAGTCCCGGCGGCGGATGAACGACAGCGCCACCAGGTCCGGGCGCACCTGCAAACAGGCCCCCTCCAACGCCTCCGCGGGCGTGTCCGCCCCCAGCAGCGTCACCCGCCAGCCCCGCGCTTTCAGGTGCACGCCCAGCGCGAGCAGCCCGCCCTCGTGGTGGTCCCTCGCCGGACACGCCAGGAGTCCCCGGGGCCCTTCGCCCACACGCTCCATCCCCGCCAGCAGCATGCGCAGCCGATGCCGCACCAGCGCGGACGCCATGTGCTCGCGCGCCACGTCCAGGCGCGAGGCCATCTCGCGCAGCAGCGGAATGAGGACGGTGTCGCAATACGTGGTCGCGGACAGCCCCTCCTGGGCCGCGGACACCGCCGCGTCCGCGGCCTCCGAGTCCAGCACCATCACCGCAGCCCAGAAGCGCTCCAGATGCCGCGCCAACGGAGAAACGGACGTCCGGGGCTCGTCGCGCACCTGGGCGATGGCCTCGCTCACCGAGAGGCCCCCTTCCATCAGCTTCGCCACCCGGCGGACGGCCTCCACCTCGTCGCGTGAATAGACGCGGTAGTTGTTCTCGCTGCGCTCCGGACGCGGGAAGCCATGGCGGCGCTCCCAGGCGCGCAGGGTGGCCTCGCGGATGCCAGTGAGCCGGGCGATGGTGCGGATGCGCAGGCTCATGGGCTCAAGCCTCGCGCACGGTCCCAGCGCTCCGCCACGCCGCGCGCCCCCGCCATCTTCCGCGTGAAGCCCTCCAGGCTCGTGGCCTCGGATACCCGCCGCACCACCGTCTCCAGCCCGCTCTGGAAGCGCTCCAGCGGACCGGCCTCGTGGACCTCGCCCACCTCCAGCAAGACGTCCGGACGCTCGTGCTCGAAGAAGGCGTAGCGGATGGCGATGGGCACGCACTCCGCCTTCGCCGCGCGGGCCAGCAGCTCCACGCCGCGCTCCAGCTTCAGCGGGTGGACACCGAAGGGCCGGTGCTCGCCTTCCGGAAAGACACACACCGCGGCGCGCGGCTTGCGCAGCAACTCCTTCGCGTACCGCAGCGAGGACAGGGACGACATCGCGTCCTGCTTGCGGATGCTGAAGGCGCCCATCTTCGTGTGGAATGGATAGCGGCGGAGGTTCTCCTCGTCCATGAGGCAGTACCCGTCCCAGCCCGCCGCCTGGCAGAGCTGGTGCAGCACGAAGCCGTCCCACCAGTTGGAGTGGTTCAGGTAGACGAGCCGGCCCACCCCGTCCGAGGGCAGCTCGCCGCGCACCCACAGGCCCCGGAACGTCGAGCGGACCTTCCACCCGATGTACCGGTCCACCGCCCACCCGAAGGGCCCACCCTTGGCCGCGCGAATCAAGACGCCCGAGCCTCCCGGAGCCGCAGGAGCGCCGTGAACAGCGCGAGCCCCAGCGACACCAGCACGCTCGTGATGAGGAAGAAGAGGATCTCCTCCAGCGGTACGGCGCCGATGAACACGCCCACGTGGCGTCCCTCTCCGAAGTTCCAGATGCCGGTGGAGATGGCCAGGTGATCCGCGACGGACAGGTACACGCCCACGACCAGGGCCGGGGGCAGCACCGCGCGCAGCACCTCGCCCGAGCGGGCCTTGTAGTGCATCACGAGCGCCGCCAGCTGGATGGCAATCACGGGCAGCGTCCACGCCAGCAGGTGGATGAGGTACGCCCAGCGTGTCTCCATCATGGCGACACCTCGGAGGGCTCCAGGGTCCGCTCCGCGCGGACGGACTTCCGCTCGTGAGACACGGGCTGAGGCTTCTTCGCCAGCACGCGCTCCAGCCGGTCGCGCGCCCACAGTCCCACGAGCAGCGTCTGGAGCCCGAAGAAGAGGTACTCCTCCAGCGGCAGGTAGCCCAGCTTCACACCCCAGATGCGCTCCGGGTCGAAGCCCCACAGGCCCCACTTCACGGCCATGTTGTCCCACGGCGACGTGGCCGCGTAGACGACGATGAACAGCAAGCCCATGGGCGCGAGCCCGCGCCACGACAGCGTGCGGCGGTAGCGCACGAGCAGGAACAGGATGGGCAGGACGACGAAGATGCCCAGGAAGCGCGCGTAGGTCATCCCGGGCCTCCACTCCACTGCGACGCCACCCGCACCATGCGTCCCCCGGCTTCCAGCGCGTAGGTATGGCCGCGCCAGGTCACCCTTCCCTGCCGCGTCAGCGAGGCCGCGAAGGCCGCGAGCAGCAGCAACTCACCCTGCATCCAGTCCGTCAGCGCGTGGCCCCGGTCCACTTCCGAAGGCACACTGCTCAGCGCGGCGAGGCGCAGCGACAGCAACGTGCGCACGGCGACGAGCGCCGCCACCGCGAGCCACACAGCGGGCTCATGAAGCCACGCGGCCAGGAGCAGCAGCGGCACGGTGGGCGTGAAGAGCAGCGGCACGGTGGGATACAGCGCGGGCCGATGGCTCGCGAGCACCTGCATCCAGCGCGTGAAGCGCTCCAGCGGCACGCGCCACGACGTCCCGTTGGCGACAGGCACCCACGCAGGTGAGGGGCTCAGGGCCACGTCCAGGCCACGCGCGTGCAGTCGCTTCGCCAGCTCCAGGTCCTCGCCGATGTGGTCCGACAGTCCGGCCAGCTCTTCCGCCGCGCGCGGTGACAGCCCGAGCGCCTTGCCGCACACGGCCTGCGCGCCCGCGCTCATCGCGTGCAGCGCGCGGAAGCTGTGATGCGTGTAGCGGAGCAGCCCAGCCATCGCGCGGCCCGCCGCGTCCACCGCGCCCACGGGCGTGGGAGCGGCGGTGCTCAAGGCGGCGCCGGCCACGAGCGGAGAGGCAAGGCCTTCCACCAGCGCGCCCGTCACCGCCACGTCCGCGTCCACCGCGAGCACCACCCGTCCGCGAACATCGAGTGTCTCCAGCGCGTAGAGCAGGTGGCCCACCTTGCGGTTGGGGCACACGGGGTCGCTCGGAAGCCAGCGCACACCCTCGGCCAGGCGCGGCCGGTACGGAGACAGCACCACCTGCTCCAATGGTCCCGCGTAGTCGATGGGGTGCGCCAGGTTCTCCAACTCCAGCGGCGTGGGCGCATCCACGGGACGCAGGAGCAACACGGAGGGCAGCGCCCCCCCGGCCGTCACGGGCGCACGGCGATACAGCCGCGCCAGCGCCACCGCGCTGAAGCCACCGGCCATCGCCGTCCACCCGAGCGTGAAGAAGCCGAGCGCGTTCATACCGCTTTCCCCACGCGCGTGCGGAAGTGCGCCATCCAGCGGATGAACGGGGAATGGAAGCGGCGGAAGTCCGCCACCTCTCCCATCGAGTCCAGCGTGTCCCGCCGCGACTCCAGGCGCGCGTAGAAGGGCGACGACTCCAGCAGATGCGGTACGCCCACCACCTCGTTGCCCGTGTGCAGCTTCGAGGGGACGCGCAGTCCCCAGCCCGTCAGGTTCGTGGGACGCGCCTCGGGGTTCGGGCCGCGCTCGCACACCACGCCATTCGCTCCCGCCATCATGCGCACTGGCGCCACGCCGTCCGGCAGGTGGTAGTCCACCACCGTGTGGTTCGCGTGGTGCGTACGCGCCCAGTGCCAGCCGGACAGCCTCGCGCCCAGCAACTCCTGGCCGTGGTTCGTGTCGTGGTAGCCCATTCCTTCCGCCGTCACGCCCAGCGTGGACACCTCCAGCCGGGCCTCGGAGCGGGGCGCCAGGGCCTGCCAGTAATGCGGCAGGCCCGGCATGAGCCGCACCTCCGTGCCCCGCCCCGTCAGCGGCCGCAACGTCAGGCTGGCGCGCACTGGACGGCCCCACGGCGCCGTCCGGTCATCCACGTCCATGCGCACCGTGCCATCCACCGCGTGCGTCAACGTGGAGCGGCCGATGCGCAGCCGTCCCGGCCCCTGCAACTCCACGCGAGGGTACTCGCTCAGCACCCACAACTTGCGCACACCCTGGTGGTAGAGCGCGAAGTTCACCGCGCTGTACGCCAGCGGATGTCCGCCGCGCCGAGCCGCCACCGAGTAGCGCGGCGAGAACAATGACCCCAGCATGAAGATGCACACCGCGCTGTACGGCCCGGCGGTCACGTCCGCGTAGAACCAGCGGTACGCCCCCGCCAGGTCCGGCAGCGCGGGCAGCGCGCACGACTCCGCCGCGTCGGACAGGAGGTTCTGCGCGAGGACGGACTTCATGCCCCCTCCCGCAGGTGCGCGGATGCCATCTGGGCCGCGAACCGGCCCGACAGCATCACCAGCGGCACCCCGCCGCCCGGATGCGTGCCGCCGCCCGCGAAGAAGAGCCCAGGCGTGCCGCCCCGGATGCGCGGCCTGCGGAACGGACCGAAGCGGCCATGCGGCAGGAAACCGTAGATGGAACCGCCCGGGGCCCCGCGCGCCGCCAGGTCCACCGGCGAGCGCTGCCCCACCACGCGCACGCGCCCCTTCAACGCCGGGTAGTGCCGCACGAGCTTCTCGAACATCTGCTCGCGCACGCGCTCCGCGTTGGATTCCCAATCACGCCGGGCCTGCTCCGCCCTGCCCTCCTCCAGCGGCATGGCCGGCGCGTTCACCATCACGAACAACCCCGTGCGGCCCGGCGGCACCATGCTCGAATCCGTGGCGGACGGGTTGCAGACATACACCGTGGGGTCCGTGGCGAGCTGGCCCGCGAAGAGCTCATCGAACTCCTTCCGGTAGTCCCCGCCGAACATCACCGCGTGGTGCGGCACCGCCGTGCGCCCCTCCACCTCCAGGAGCAGCACGAAGCCGGACAGTGACAGCGGCTCCGATTCCCGGCGCAGCGACGCCAGCGGATCCGCGTTCACCACCACGCTGTCGAACACCTCCGCGACCGGCTCCACGCGGTAGCCTTCGGTGATGCGCTCGAAGCGCGCGCGCGTGTCCAGGTGCACCGTCACACCCAACCGCCGCACCGCCTGCCCCAGCGCCTCCACCAGCGCGCCAATGCCGCCGCGCACGTGGTGCACGCCATACGCATGCTCGATGTGCGGGATGAGCGCGAACGCCGCGCTGGACGCATAGGGCGACCCGCCCGCGTAGGTGGCGAAGCGCCCCACGTACTGCCGCAGGTGGTGCGTCTGGAAGTGCTTCGCCGCCAGCGCGTGCAGCGTGTCCATCTTCATCCCGGCCAGCATCGCGCCGATGCCCCGGCGGGCCACGCGTGCCATGAAGCCGGCCATGCCCTCGAAGGGGGCCTCCAGGTAGGGCTCGCCCGCCGCGCGCCAGATGGCCGCGGCCTCCGCGTAGAAGGAGTGCACGCCCTTGCGCTCCACGGGCCGCAGCTCCGCGGCGCTGTCCGCCATGCGCTCCAGGTCCTTGTACGCCGTGAAGCCGCACCCATCCGTGAAGTGATAGGTGCACTGCGGCTCCAGCTCCGTGAACGGCGGCAGCAGGTCCAGCGCGCCCAGCTGCTCAAACGTGCCGCGCACCAGCGCCGGCAACGTGAGCAGCGTGGGGCCCGTGTCCAGCGTGAGCCCCTCCACCATCACCGCCTGCGCCTTGCCACCCAGGGTCGGGCCGCTTTCGAACAGCGTCACCGCGTGGCCCTCCTTCGCCAGGAGGCCCGCGGCCGTCAGCCCACCAATGCCGCCGCCAATCACCGCCACGCGCGAGGCCTTCATCGCGAGCCTCCCGTGCCCGTGGGCAACAGCGGCACCGGCGCGGACGGCAGGGCCAGGGGCGCCTCCGGCAGCGCGGCCCGGGGCCGAAGGAACACGGTCGCCGTCAGCTCCAGCTTTCGCCCCGTCGTCGTGTGGGCCCGGGCGCTGAACACGTCGTAATCCCGCGCCTCGATGTCACGCAGGATGTCGCCGTAGATGGAGCCCATCAGCCGCACCATGCGCTGGCTGCCAAAGCCGGTGAGGTAGTGCACGCCCGCCGCCGCCCGCGCGTAGTACGCCCGCGCGCGCTGGATTTGAAAGCGCATGAAGTCACGCCACTTCGCGTCCACCCGTCCTGCACGCAGGTCATCTTCGGTGATGCCGAAGGCCCTCAGCTCCTCGGAGGGCAGGTACACCCGGCCGCGCTCCAGGTCCTCGCGCACGTCGCGCAGGATGTTGGTGAGCTGCATCGCGCGGCCCAGGTCCGCCGCCGGCTCCACCGCGCGAGCGTCCACACAGCCCAGCACCGGCGTCAGCATCAACCCGACCACACCTGCAACCCGGTAGCAGTACAGGTCCAACTCCTCCCACGTGTCGTAGCGCACCTTCGTCAGGTCCATCTCCATGCCGGAGATGAGGTCCTGGAAGGGCTGCTCGGGAATCCGGTAGTGGTGGATGGTGTGGCGCAGCGCCGCGAACTCGCTCGGGTCCCACGGCGACGGCGCGTCCGCGGAGGGCTGGCGCGCGGACGGCGGGCCCAGCTCCTTCGAGGCCAGCTCCGGCAGCGGCAGGTACACCTCCGCCACGCGCTCGCGAGCCCGGGCCAGACGCGTCGCCAGGTCCATGGGCGCCTCACCCGGCAGCGCGCTCTCGCCCGCGTCCACCAGGTCATCCAGCCGCCGGCAGAAGGCATACAGCGCGAAGGCCGCCTTCTTCCGCTGTCCGAAGAGGAGATACGACGCGAAGAAGAAGCTCTTCGCGTGGTGGCGCGTGACGACCCGTGCGCGCCGGTAGCCCTGCGCGATGAGCGCCGAGGAAGCGGTGACGCTCATGCCGCCACCTCCACCGCGGGAACGCCCGCGCGAGGAGACAGCGCCACACCCTGCTTCTGGGCCCACTCCGTCAGCCGTTCGGTGACGAGCCGCGCGGAGATGAGCACCGTGGGCAGGCCCGTGCCCGGCTGCGTGGAGGCGCCCACGAAGAAGAGGTTCTTCACGCGGGGGTCCACGTTGGCCGGACGGAAGGGGCCAATCTGGAAGAAGTTCTGCGCCAGCCCGAACGCACTGCCACGCGCCAGGTTGTACGTGCCCGCCCAGTCATCCGGGGTGAAGACGCGCTCCACTTCGATGTCCGCCTCCAGGTCCGGGTACCCCAGCTCCGCCATCCGCTGGAACACCTTCGCGCGCACCTTCGGGCCCTCCACCTTCCAGTCCAGCCCCGAGTGCTGATGCGGCACGGGCACCAGCACGTAGAGCGAGTCCTTCCCCTCCGGCGCCAGCGACGGATCCGTGCGCGTGGGCACGTTGACGTAGAAGCTGGGGTCCTCCGGCACGCGGAAGCGCTGGAAGATGTCTTCGAACGAGCCCGCGTAGTCCCGGCCGAACATCACGTTGTGATGCAGCAGGCCCGGCACCTTCTTCTTCATGCCCAGGTAGAGCATGTAGCCGCTGGAGGTGAACCGCAGCTTCTCCCCTCGCTTGAACGGCGCGTCCTTCGGATCCAGCAGCTTCTCGTACGCGTACGGCAGGTCCGCGTTGCACAGCACCGCGTCCGCGGACACCACCTCGCCGCCCGCGAGCCGCACTCCCGTGGTGCGGCCGCCTTCGGTGAGGATGCGCTCCACCGCCTGGCCGTAGTGCAGCGTCACGCCCTCCTCGCGCGCCAGGCGCTCCAGCGCGAGCGGAATGGCATACAAGCCGCCCTTCGGGAACCAGATGCCCACGCCCAGCTCCGTGAAGGGCAGCAGGCCATACACCGCGGGCGACTCGAAGGGAGACACACCCAGGTACATGGTCTGGAACGTCATCGCCGCGCGCAGCCGGTCGTCCTGGAAGTAGCGGCTGACGTCCGCGTACATGCGGCGGTGCGCGCGTGCCTTGAAAATCTTGGCCAGCACCCGGGGGGAGAAGTAGTCGCTCACTCCGTTGAAGTTGCGGCCCACGAAGTGGTCCAGGCTGATGCGGTACTGCTCACGGCCCTGCGCCATGAAGGCCAGGTAGCGCTGGAAGCTGCCCGGCTCCACGCGCTCCAGCTCGCGGCCCATGGTACACAGCTCGGACGTGAAGGTGACATCCGAGCCGTCGCGGAAGTGCACCCGGTAGTTCGGGTCGCACCGCACCAGCGTGAGGTAGTCCTCGATGCGGCGGCCCAGCGCGCGGAAGGTCTCCTCGAACACCTCCGGCATCAGCACGATGGTGGGACCCACGTCCCACGTAAAGCCATCCACCTGGAGCTGGTTGCACCGGCCTCCCGGGCCGTGCGTCTTCTCGAAGACCTGGACGTCGAAGCCCTGCCGCGCGAGCCTCGCCGCCGCGGCCAGTCCGCCCACCCCCGCGCCCACCACCACCACCCGATTGCCCTGTGCGCTCATGACGGTGTCCTCAGGAAGCGCGACGCGACAGCCGGGTGATGAGGGCATCCAACAGGTCCCTCAGGCCATGGGGGTTGGGCAACGCCTGCAGGCTCCGCCGCGCCGAACGCGACGCACGCTCCACCGCGCGCTCACACGCCGCACGGCCACCGAAGTGCTCCACCAGCTCCCGCGCACGGGCGAGCGCCGCGTCGTCCTTGCACTCCACCGGCAGCGCCCACAGCTGCTCCAATTCCTCGCGGCCCTCGGGCGTGGCGCGCACGTACGCGGCCACCACCGGGAAGGTGCGCTTGGCCTGCATGAAGTCGCCGTCGGACGCCTTGCCCGCCACGGCCGCGTCGCCGAACAGACCGATGAGGTCGTCGCGCAGCTGGTACGCGAGCCCCACCGAGCGCCCCACCCGCTCCAGTCCCTCCAGGAGCCCCGCGTCCGCGCCGCCCAGCATCGCGCCACACACCAGCGGGGCGCAGAAGCCGTAGCGCGCCGTCTTGAGGTGCGCCACGCGCAGCGTCTGGAAGAGCGACATCTCCGCCAGCGGCACGCGCGCCAGGTCCAGGTCCAGGTACTGCCCCGCCGCCGTGTGCCGGCACACGCCCAGGTAGTAACGCGCCACGCTCGACGCTCCCGTCAGCCCCGACTCCAGCATCGCCTCCAGCGAGCGCGCGAAGAGGTGGTCCCCCATCACCACCGCCAGGTCCTCGCCCGGACGGCCCGGAGCCAGCATCCGGTGCAGCACCGGCCCGCCCCGCCGCAGCTCCGCTTGATCCGCCACGTCGTCGTGGATGAGCAGGAACGTGTGCAAGAGCTCCAGCCCCGCGGCGAAGCGCCACAGCCCCGGCGGCACCGAGGTGCTCCCACGCGCCAGCCCGTGCCCCGCCAGCACCAGCGCCGGCCTCAGCCGCTTCGCCGGCCGCAGCGCATAGGCCCTCGCCTGCGCCGCCGCGTGTGTCCAACGTGCGTCCAGGGCCTGCTCGTCCGGCAGCTCGAACAGCTGCGCGAGCGCGGCCTCCACTTCCGCCTGCACGAGCTGCAACCAGGCCTGTTCAGGAGGCCCGGCTCCGGCGGAGGGCTGCTGCACGTTGGGAAGCAGGGGGGCCATACAGCGGATCTCCGGAATCGGGAGCACGGCAGCAGCCTTCTCACCTAGAGGTAGCGTTTGCGTCCAGAGATTGTCAAGACTATGTCTAAGGTTTGTATAAACCTTGTACACGGAGGCTCCCTGATGAAGGCGTGGATCGCAGGCGCGTTGACGGTGACCCTGGCGGCGGGAAGCGCGGGTGGCGCCACCCCGGCTCCAGAGCCCGTGGACGCGACGTTAAGCACCAGCAGCGGAGAGCGGGTTCAGCTGGCCCGCTGGCGTGGGAAACCCGTCATCCTCTTCTACGAGGACAAGGACTCCACGACACTCAACGCCCCCCTGAAGGCGGAGCTGTTCACCCGGGGACGCGAGCGCGGCCTCCTGCAGAGTGCGTTCGTGGTCGCGGTGGCCAATCTGGAGAAATACGACTTCTTTCCCGCGCGGGGGATCGCCCTGTCGTACGTGCGTGACGAGGAGAAGAAGGCTGGCGTGCCCATCCTGGTGGACCTGAAGGGCACCCTGGGCCAGGAGCCCTTGAAGCTGCCCACCAAGACGTCCACGGTGATGCTGCTGGACGCGGAAGGCACGCCGGTCTACCGCCACTCCGGGCGCATGAAGCCGGAGGAGCAGGCCCGCTTCTTCACCGCCCTGAGTGAGCTGGTGGGCCAGGACCTGACCGCTGAACGAGAAAAGGAGGTCCACCCTTGAGGGTGACCTGCACGGGCGCCACCGGCTTCCTCGGTCCAGGCCTTGTCCAAGGTTTGTTGGAGGCCGGCCACACGGTGCACGTGCTCAGCCGGAACGTGGAACACGCGCTCGGCCGGCTGCCCGCCGGAGTCACGGGCTCCTATTTCGATGGGAGCACGCCGCTGTCGCCGGACGCGCTCGCGGGCGCGGAAGGCGTGGTGCACCTGGCCGGGGAGCCGGTGGACCAACGTTGGACGCATGAAGCGAAGCACCGCATCCACCTCAGCCGCGTGGAGGGCACGCGCGTGCTGGTGGAGGCGATGAAGCAGGCAGGCAGCGTGCGGCACTTCGTCTGCGCGTCGGCGGTGGGCTTCTACGGCGGCGCCCGGACGGGACAGACGCTGACGGAGGAGGATGCGCCCGGCGACGACTTCCTCGCCCGCGTGTGCCAGGGCTGGGAGGCGGAGGCCCTGCGCGCGGAGGAAGCGGGCATCCGCACGGTGCGCCTGCGTATCGGCGTGGTGCTGCACCCGGCGGGCGGCGTGCTGCACCGGATGCTGCCGGTGTTCCGCATGGGCGCGGGCGCGAAGGTGGGCAACGGCCAGCAGTACGTCAGCTGGGTGCACAGAGAGGACCTCTTCCAGCTGATGCGCTTCGCGCTGGAGCACGCCGCGCTGTCCGGCCCGGTGAACGCCACGTCACCGGAGCCCGTCACCAACGCGACCTTCGCGCACACGCTGGGCGCGGTGCTGGAGCGGCCCGCGGCGCTGTCGGTGCCGGGGTTGGTCCTCAAGGCGCGCTTCGGGGAGATGGCGCGCGTGGCGCTGGAGGGCCAGCGGGTGATGCCCCGGCGCGCGCTGGAGGCGGGCTTCCAGTTCCGCTACCCCGACCTGACCGGAGCGCTGCGCGACCTGCTGTCCCCTTAATACAGTGCGAGCCACGCATGGACGACACCCGGACGCTGGAAGCCCGCGCGCGCGAAGAAGGCACGCCGCTCATCGACGGAGACACCGCCACCTTCGTGTGGAAGGGCCCCCGGCAGGTCTTCCTCCAGGGGGACTTCCAGGACTGGCGCGGCACGCCCCTGCCGCTGGAGCGCGTGGGCAAGGGATTGTGGGCGCGCTCGCTGGCGCTGCCCGAGGACGCCTACGTCGAGTACGCGCTCCAGGACGCGAAGGGCCGCCGCGTGCGCGACGCCTTCAACCCGCGCCGCTCCGACAACGGCTTCGGCGACTTCAACCACTGCTTCTGGATGCCGAAGGGCGAAGCGACCCCGCTGGGCAAGCGCATCCGGAACGTGCCCAAGGGCCGCGTGACACGCCACCAGCTGGCGACACACGAGTGGGCCGTGGGCCAAAAGCGCGCGGTGGCCCTCTACGCGCCGCCCATGAAAGGTCCCGTACCGCTCATGGTGGTGCTGGACGGCGACGACTACCTCCAGCGCGTCCAGCTGCCCGTGGTGGTGGACAACTTGATCGCCGCGGGCCGCATGCGCCCGGTGGCCATGGCCTTCGTGTCCAACGGAGGCCCGGCCCGCACCACCGAGTACGCGTGCAGCGAGGCCACCGTGGCCTTCCTGCACCAGCGCGTGCTCCCACTGGCCCGCGAGCACCTGTCGCTGGTGGATGAGCAGCGCACGCCGGGCGCGCACGCGGTGCTGGGCTCGTCGCTGGGCGGCCTCATGGCGCTCTACGTGGCCCAGCGCCTGCCGCATGTCTTCGGCCGCGTCCTGTCCCAGTCTGGCGCCTTCTCCATCGAGGGCACCGACATGGTCGTCTTCGACCTGGCCCGGCGCACCGCCCAGCCGCCCCTCCATGTCTGGATGGACTGCGGCCGCTTCGAGGGCCTCCAGGACGGCAACCAGCGCCTCCTGCCCCTCCTCCAGGCGGCCGGGCACCGCGCCACGTACCGGACCTACAGCGGGGGCCATAATTACCCCGCGTGGCAGACCAGCCTCCCGGCCGGCCTTGAAGAAATCTTCTCGACCCCTGGATGACGCATCGCGGCGAAGCGCCGGATTTCCGTCCGGGATGAAAGCCCCCTGGAATCAAGGGGTTGGCCGGGAAGGAAGGCGGCCAAGGCCGGATGATCCAGGATTGAGAGGGGGCTCTGACGCGGCATGCGGGCGGCCGGACGGGGCCTGTGGACTGGGGGGCTACGCAACCCTGGGGAAGGACGGCCCGATAACAGATGTAGGTGCGCAACCCGGAGCGAGTACCGCGACGGGCCTTCCCCCGCGCCTGGAGTCCCCTCATGTCTCGCGTCGATGGTGGCAATCGCCCGTCCATTCCCCCGAAGCGCTCGGAGTTCGAGCGGTCCGAGCGGAGCGACGTCACGCGCGACAGCAAGCCGGGAGCCCAGGGCCGGACGCCCGCCAACCCCAACGTGCGCTCCTTCCAGGGACGCAGCGACTTCGAGCCCGCGCGCCCCACCGCCGGGCGCCCCACGCCTCCGCAGACGCAGGCCGTGAAGGCCCCGCCCTCTCCGGCGGACGCGGAGTCCATCGCCCAGGCGGACATGGAGCTGGGGCTCCTGGAGGAGTTCCCGGACGCGGACGCGCAGAGCGGCATCGCCTCCGCCATGCTGCACGCGCACGCGGACGCGCCCGTGTCGCAGAACCGCATCGTGGAGCGGCTGAAGCAGGACGGCCGCCTGGAGTCGCTCTTCGGCGAGGTCTTCCGCGAGGACAACCCGTACGTGGAGCAGCCGCACAAGAACGCCATCGTGAAGGCGCTCGACACGGCGCTCTCCCGCGGCACGGTGACCGGCGACGACCTGCGCGCCTTCTCCCGTGGCACCTACGCCCAGGAGTGGCAGCAGATCGGCGCCGCGCTGGGCACCAGCCAGAAGTAGCCGGACGCAGGGCTCCCAGGCTTCAGGCTCGGAGCCCCCTCGCCGCTTCACGCTTCTTCACGCGCATGCCGGTTGCGCCGTGGCGCGTGAACGTGAAGATGGGCCTCCCATGGTGGAAAGCCCGTTGCGCATCATCCTGTTCGTCCTCCTCGTCAGCGTCGCGTCGGTCTACGTCCACGTCTACCTGTACCGGCGCCTCTTCCGCGACACGTCCACGAACCGCGCCTGGCGCACCGCCGGCAAGGTGCTGCTGACGGCGCTGTGCGTGCCGCTGCTGCTGTCCTGGGTGGTGACGCGCATCATCCCCTCCGCGTTCATCGTCGCCGTGGCCGCGTGGACGTGGATGGGCGTCGCCGTCTACCTGCTGCTCTCCCTGGCGCTGCTGGGCGCGGTGCGCTGGCTCGTGGCGCGCACGCGTGGCCACCGGGGCGTCGCCGCGCCGCTCGCCACGCCCGCGCCGGACCCCGCCACGCCGCCGTCCCTGTCGGACCTGGCCGTCACCGTGCCGCCCCCGCCTCCCGCCGTGCCCCCCGTGGACGAAGCGCGCCGGTTGTTCCTCTCGCGGGCCACCGCGGGCAGCGCGGTGCTCGCGGCGGGCGGCCTCACCGGCTACGGCATGTGGAGCGCCTTCCATCCGCCCGTGGTCAACGAGGTCGCGGTGCGGCTGCCCGGCCTGCCCAAGGCGCTGGATGGCTTCACCCTCGTCCACATGAGCGACATCCACGTGGGCCCCATCATCCAGCGGCGCTTCATGGATGAGCTGGTGCGGCGGGCCAACGCGCTCAAGCCGGACCTGGTCGCCATCACCGGCGACCTGGTGGACGGCACGGTGGCCGACCTGCGCCACTCCGTCGCCGCGCTCCAGAACCTCCAGGCGCGCGCGGGCACGCACTTCATCACCGGCAACCACGAGTACTACTGGAACGCCAGCACCTGGGCGGACGCGCTCACCGGCCTGGGCGTCACCGTGTTGCGCAATCGTCACGTGACGATTGGCGACGCGGGCGGCGCGTTCGACCTGGTGGGCGTGGACGACTGGTCCATGCGCAACGGCCCCAAGGGCTACAACCTGGACGCCGCCATCCAGGGCCGGAATCCGGACCACGCCGCGGTGCTGCTCGCACACCAACCATCCAATTGGGATGTCGCCGCGAAGGCGGGCATGGGCTTGCAACTGTCCGGACACACTCACGGCGGGCAGTTCTTCCCGTTCACCGTCGCCGTCTCCGCCATCTGGAAGCACGACGCGGGCCTCTTCCAGGACGGCGACAACCACCTCTACGTCAGCCGGGGCACCGGTTTCTGGGGCCCGCCCCTGCGCGTCGCCGCCCCGTCTGAAATCGTTAAGGTGACGCTCCTGGCGTGAGGTGTAGATTTACCCGGAAATGAGCAAGGAACCAGCGAAGCGCGAAATCAAACAGGAGCGGGCCGCGCGAACGCGGGTCGAAATCCTGGAGGCCGCCATCAATTTGTTCGCTCGGCGGGGCTACCTGTCGACGACGATGTCGGACCTGGCGAAAGCCATCCGGATGACCCCTGGCGCGCTTTACTGGCATTTCCCTACAAAGGAAGACCTGCTCCTGGCGGCCATTGATGAATTGCATCAGCGCTACCTGATGGAGTTCGCGCCGCTGCTCGCCGAGCGCCGCGTCCTGTCCGGCCGGGAGCAGTTGGTGTTCGTGGTGTCGCGCACGTCGCAGTTCCTGCGCTACCACCGCGAATACGGCATCTTCTTCGGGATGCTGTCCGCCGAGTCCGCGGAGTCCAACGACCGCGTGGCGGAGGCGCTGCGCGACAAGATCTCCCTCTACGTGGCGGTGCTGGCGGGGATGATCCGCTTCGGCCAGAAGCGCAATGAGTTCCGCCAGGAGGTAGACCCGCTGCACATGGCCCACACGATGATGGGCGGCTACCTGGGCATCCTGCTGCACCACAACCTGTTCCGCGCCGCCGTGAACTACGACCCGCTGATGGCGTCGTTGGATCAGATCCTCTCCGGCGGCCTCCACGTGCGCGGCCCCATGGGCTGATGCGCTGACCCCACCGGGCCGGGCGGCCCGGAAGAACAGACGCCCGGTCCCCCATGCGAGGGGACCGGGCGTTTTTCATTTCAGGGAGGCTTCAGCCCCCGCTCCCCCGGTGAGGGGAGCGGGGCGGGATGCCGGGACTACGGCATCTCGACGGGGCTCGACGCGTTCTGCGGCTGACGCGCCGTGCGCTGCACGAAGTCCGCCGCGTTGTCGTCCGTGTCCTGGCCGTTGCCGGCGAGCTCGTCGTCGCCGCCCACGCCCATGGTGGTGGAGGTGGAGGTCGCCCGGGCCTTGCGCTCCAGGCTGCCGCCGGACGCGGGGTGCGCCGGCGCGGCATGGCCGCCTTCAGGGGCCGCGGCGGTGCCGTAGCCCAGGGTGTCGACGGCGTTCACGTCGACGTCCGCCTCACCGAGGGCGGCCGTTCCGATGCGCACGTGGCCGCCGGCCGTCACGCTGGCGGACGAGTTGAACCCGTACGTCGTATCCCCCTTCACGGTCGCGTCCGTGGGGTAGCCACCACCGACCAGCAGGTAGTAGCCGTGCGCCTTGATGACCGCGCCCGCGGGCAGGGTGTACGTCTGACCGTACTTGGAGGTCGCGCCCGCGGCCCGGTACTGGAGCTTCCAGCCGCTCATGTCGACCACCGCGCTCGTGGGGTTGTAGAGCTCCACGAACTCATCCGTCGCGCTGGCGGAGGTGCCGCCGCAGAACTCGCTGATGACGACGTGGCCCTGCACCGCGGCCACCGTCACGGTCGACTCCTTCGTCACGCCCTGGAAGGACGCGGTGAGCGTGCCGGTGCCCGTCGTCTGCGTGGCGGTGAAGACGACCGTGGCGGTCGTCTGACCCTCCGGCACCGTCACCGTCGAGGCCGACAGCGAGCCCAGCTCCGAGGGCGCGAACGCCACGTCCACGGCCGCGCCGCCCGCGGGGGCCTTGCGGTCCAGCGTAACGGTGAACGTCTGCGTCGTGCCCACCGTCACCGTCGCCGTGCCCGGCGTGACGCTGGCGAGCTTCGCGGGAGGAGGCAGCACGGTCAGCTGCGCCGAGCGCGTGATGCCGTTGAGCGAGGCGGACACCGCGCCCGTCCCCTCTCCCTCCGCGGCGGCGGTGAACGTCACCGTCGCCGTCGTCTCGCCCGCGCCCACCGTCACCGACGTGGCGGACAGCGCGCCGAAGGGCGTGGCCGGCGAGGTCAGCGCCAGCAGCACCTGCACGGGCTCGACCGGAACGGACGCCAGCGTCACCGTGAACACCTGCTGCGCGCCCGCGTTCACCGTGGCGGGGGACGGGGTGAGCGATGCAAGCCGCGGCACATCCGTAATGACGTTCACCGTGGCGCCCAGCCCGCCCGCCGCCACCATGCCGGTCCCGGTGCTGCTCTCATCCACGGTCAGGTCGAAGGTCGCCGTCAGCGCGTCCGCCGTCACGTTCTCGGCCGTGATGGTGCCGAAGCCCGCGGGCGACACGGTCGCGTTCAGCGTCGTTCCCTCCGGCACCGGCCGGTCGAACGTCACGGTGAAGCGCAAGGTGCCGCCGGGCGCCACCGCCGCCGTCGCCGGGGTGAGGTCCGTGGCGATGACCGACTCGCCCGCCCCCAGCACGCGCAGCGCGGTCGTCAGGCTGGACGTGCCCAGCGTCGCGGTGAGGGTCACCGAGGCCGCCGCCGCCTTCGCGTCCAGCGCCACCGTGGCGCTCGTCTGGCCGGCCGGAATCACCATCTGCCCGCCCACCGCGGACAGGGCCGCCGCGTCGCTGGAGGAAATGGTCACGGTGACGTCCACCGGGTAGGCGTTCGCCATCGTCACGGTGAGGGGCTGCGGAATCGCCTGGGTGCCGCCCACGCGCGCGAAGCCGCCGGACGTGAACGCCGTCAGCGCCGGCAGGGGCGGCAGCGGGATGACCATGTCGGCCGCGCTCCGGGGCAGGACCTTGTGGTCGCTGAAGCCGAACGTGAGCACGCCACGCAGCGTGATGTACTCCGTGCCCAGCACCTGCGTGGGGTAGGCGAAGGCCTGGTCGTCCACCATCAGGCCCGAGGACGCCGGGTTGCCGGACTTGTTCTCGTCCACGATGAACTCGCGGTTGGTGTTCTCCAGGCGGGTGTTGAAGACGTTGCGGACCTCCACCAGCGCGCCCTCCAGCGCCTTCGCCTTCGGGCCATTGGTGCGGATGTCCTCCGTGCGCACCACCACCGGAGCCGGCAGCGGGTTGGCCGCGCTGTGCTTCGTCACCTTGCCGTCAGTCACCTCCAGCAGGCCGAAGTAGTCCTTCAGCAGGCCCTCCACGCGGATGTTGTCGCCCACCGCGACGTCGGCCTTGGGGCTGTAGATGAAGAGGCCGGAGTTCTCCGCGCCCTTGCCCGCCGGGTAGTTCGCCACCTGCACCCAGTAGCCATTGGCCGCCTTCGCATCCACCGCGGTCACCACCACGTCGTCCACCGCCACCTTGGAGCCCACCAGCGACTGGTTGCCGAAGCGGGGCGTCACCTTCACGTCGTAGACGGTGGTGGCGCACGCGGCGCCGGCGGGGTTGGCCACCGGGCACGCGTCACACGCATCGCCCACACCGTCGCCGTCCGTGTCCTTCTGGTCCGGGTTGGCCACCAGCGGGCAGTTGTCGGTGGTGCTGGTGATGCCGTCGTAGTCGAAGTCGGACGGGTCCGCGACCGAGCACGTGGCCGCGTCATTCGGGCAGCCGTCGCACAGGTCGCCCTTGCCGTCGCCGTCCGTGTCCTTCTGGTCCGCGTTGGCCACGAAGGGGCAGTTGTCCTTCCAGGTGGCCACGCCGTCGTGGTCGTCGTCATCGCCGCGGAAGGCCTGGCACGCGGTGGTGCCGGCCTCCAGGGGGCACGGGTCGCACGCGTCACCCACGCCGTCGCCGTCCGTGTCCACCTGCCGCCCGTTGTCCATGGGGCGCACGGGGTTGAAGATGGTGGGGCAGTTGTCGACGGCGTCCTCGATGCCGTCCGCGTCCGCGTCCGCCGCGCTCGCCACGCCCGTGTAGACAGTGGAGCCGTTGACAGCGGCCGCCGGGAAGGAGGTGTTCACCGCGCTGCGAGAAGGCTCGCAGGTGGGCTCGTTCTGCGGGGTGCCGCACGCGAACAGCGGGTAGAGGCCCTGGGTGTCCGGGGAGCCCTGGAACTCCACCAGCGTCTTGCCAATCTCCGACTTCACGCACGCGGCCTTCTGGGTGCCGCACACGTCCAGCGCGTCGCAGGCGTCCGTGCCCTTGAGGCCGTCCACCAGCGCCTGGTCACCGAAGAGCGGCTTGCCGCCGCGCACCGTCAGCACCACGTCCTGCGGCTGCGCGGTGATGACCGCGCGGAACGGCGAGGCCGCGTTCGTGCCCACGCGGAAGATGGCCAGGTCCGCCATCTTGCCCGGGGCGATGCGGCCCACGCGCTCATAGATGTCCACCACGTCCGCGGCGTTGGCCGTGACCATGCGCCACAGGTCCTCGTCCGTGAAGGTCTTGGCGTAGCGCGTGGTGTTGAGGTGGTCCGCGCAGGCCAGCTCGCGCAGGATGTTCATGGAGCCGGAGCGGATCCAGTCGGTCCCCAGGGAGATGGAGGCGCCCATCCGCTTGTAGGTCGTCACCATCGCCGTGTCGCCGTACAGCGAGATGTTGGAGCGCGGCGACCAGACCAGGCCCGTGCCGTGCGCCACCATCTGCGAAATCTCCACCGCGGTGAGACCCACGCCGTGGATGATGGCCGAGCGCGGGAACAGCACGTTGCCGGCGCCCGTGGACAGGCAGCGGAACTCGTTCTGCGCCGTGGACGCGATGCCCTCCGCGATGTGCGGCAGGTACGCGGACGTGCGGCCGGTGATGGTCGCCGAGGACGGGAACGAGGAGTAGGAGCAGGAATCCGTCAGCGTGCTGCCGTTGCTGTCACCCAGCGGGAAGGTGTCCGAGTCCGCGTACGCCTCCCCCAGCCCCTCCTGCTGAGCGACGGCGGACACGTCCAGGTTGCGCAGGAAACCGAGCTGCCCGCCCGCGCCCGCGATGGAGGTGGTGCCCGCCATCACCTGGCGCAACTCCGACCAGCGGATCGCATCCGCCTTGGAGTTGGACTTGTTGTCCAGCGCGGTGTGGTTGTTCTTGCCCGTGCGCCAGTCGTGGCGGTGCTCGTAGCGCTCCACGCTGGTGCCCGCCAGCGGCGAGCCCGGGTAGGTGATGTGGTCGTGCGGGTTGATGAGGCCCGGGGAGATGACGCCCGTGGGGCACGTCACCACCGTGGCCTCCGCCGCGCCGGCCGCCTTCGAGCAGTCACACTCGGAGCAGGTGATGACGCCCTGTGCGTCCACCAGCACCTGGCCGCCCACCAGCGTCTGGCCGTCCTTGAGCACGATGCCCGTGAAGAGCTTGCCCGCCGTGCCCGCCTTCGTCACCTCACAGGTGGCGCCGTTCGCCAGCGGCGCGGGAGGCGTGGCCCAACACTGAACCGTCTGGGCGGTCGTGACGGTACAGTCCGCCTCACACCCGTCACCACCCGTGGTGTTGCCGTCGTCGCACGCCTCCGTGGGTGCCTTGACGCCGTCACCGCACTTCGCACCCGGGAGGGTGCAGTTCGCTTCGCACCCGTCACCACCGTTGGTGTTGCCGTCATCGCACTGCTCGGCGCCTTCCCTCTTTCCATCACCACAGACCGCATTGACCTCTGGGTCCGAACTACAGGCACTGCCGAACAGAAGGACCGCGCCCAGGGCGGCCAGCAATAAACGGGGGGAGCTGCGCATGAAGCCTCCTGCCCGAAGGCAGTGCCGTGAAGAAAGAACGGGTGCGACGAGGAAAGCCCCCCGTGCCTCGCATGCCGCCTGGGACGGGGGTGCAACATTTCAGCGATACCTGACCCCTGAAGTCCACTTCGTGGGGCGCCAAGGGCCTCCCGTGTGGCGGAAGGTATGGTAGGAGCACACCCAACGTGTGGGGGAGCAGGCGGATGACGCGCCCTGCCACGTTCTAGAGTGGGGGGACATGATTACCCGGAATCCATCCAGCACCGTGTCGCGCTTCCTGGACTCGCACCTGCGGCGGGACGCGCAGGCCCGCGAGCTGTCCGTGGCGCGCTTCATGAGCATCCTGTCCGCCATCTGCGTGGTGGTGGCCGCGGCGCTGGGGCCCGCGATGGGCTGGGACCTGACGCTCGCGCTGATGGGGCTGTCCGCGGTGCTGTCGGGCTACTACGGCTGCATGTGGTGGGTGTTGCGCTCCGGCGCGTTCCACCCGGCCATCCCGTGGCTGAACGTCTTCATTGAAGTGAGCATCCCCGCGGTGGTGCTGGCGTTCGACCTGCACTTCAAGGGCCCCGTGTACGCGCTCACCGCGCCCACGCTGGTCATCTGGGGCACGCTGGTGACGCTGGCGGGACTGCGCAGCAACCCGCGCCTGGGGCTGGCCGCGGGCGCGCTGGTGGCGGCGGAGTACCTGGCGCTCTACTTCGGCTTCGTGCGGCCGCTGTTGCCGGAGGAGCCGCTCGTCACGCTGGGGCCGCTGTTCATCTGCGTGCGCGCGTTCTTCTTCGTGGCCACCGGCGCGCTGACGGCGACGCTGGCGCGGCACTTCCTGGAGCGCACTCGGAGCGCGCTCGCGGCGCTGCGCGAACAGGAGGTCATGGGCAAGTACGTGCTGCATGAGCGCGTGGGCGCGGGCGGCATGGCGGAGGTGTACCGGGCCACGTACTCGCCGGAGGGCGGCTTCGAGAAGCAGGTGGCCCTGAAGCGCATCCTGCCGTCGTACGCGGACGACGCGGCGTTCGTGACCATGTTCCGGCGCGAGGCGGAGCTGTGCTCGTCGCTCTACCACCCCAACATCGTCCAGGTGTTCGACCTGGGCCGCCACGGCGGCACCTACTTCCTGGCCATGGAGTACGTGGACGGGCTGCCCATGAGCGCGCTGCTCAAGCCGCGGAACCGCCGGCCGCTGCCCATGTCCGCCGCGACGTTCCTGGCCGCGGAGCTGGCGGGCGCGCTGGACTACCTGCACCGGCGCACCAGCGCGGACGGCGTGCCCCTGCGGCTGGTCCACCGCGACCTGAATCCGCCCAACATCCTGGTGTCTCGCATTGGAGAGGTGAAGCTGTCGGACTTCGGCATCGCGCGGGACGCGATGCGCGCGAACCTCACGGTGGCCGGCAGCGTGCGCGGCAAGCTGGGCTACATGGCGCCGGAGCAGGCCATGGGCAAGGACATCGACGGGAGAGCGGACCTCTTCGCCCTGGGGCTCACGCTGCACGAGGCCCTCACCGGCCGGCGCGCGCTGAGCGGCCACTCGGAGGAGGTGCTGCTGCGCGCGGCGGTGGACCAGGAGGTCGTCCCGCCCTCGCAGCTCAACCCCGCGGTGCCGCTGGCGTTGGACCTCATCGTCATGCAGCTGCTCCACAAGGACCCGGAGAAGCGCACGCCCAACGGCGCGGCGCTGCGGCAGCAGCTGCTGGCGCTGGAAGGCCCCGCGGCCCCCTTCCCTCACGGCCAGGGAGAGCTGGGGCGGGTGGCGCGCGAGGCGAAGGCGCTGACGGAGCAGCTGACGCAGGAGACAGTGGAGACGTCGGCCGTGGGGAAGCCGTCCCTCGCGCGGATGGCGTGACGCGGGGCGTGGCTGCGCGGGGCACGGGAGCGCGTTAGAACGCGGCGCGTTTCCTGTCGCCTGGAGCCCGCCGCCTTGGACATCGCCGTCATCACCTACGCCGGACTGCCTCGGATGAACCCGCTGGACGCGCCGCTGGTGCCCGCGCTGCGGGCGCTGGGCCTGGACGCACGGCCGGTCATCTGGGACGACCCCTCCGTGGATTGGAGCCGCGTCCGCGCGGCGGTGGTGCGCAACGCCTGGGACAGCCACCTGCGCCGCGAGGAGTTCCTCGCCTGGGCGGACCGCGTGGGCAGCGTCACGCGCCTGTTCAACCCGGCGGACGTGCTCCGGTGGAACACGCACAAGGGCTATCTGAAGACGCTGGAGGCGCGCGGCCTGCCGCTGACGCCCACCGTCTGGGTGCCGCCCGGCGGGACGCTGGACGTGGCGGCGACGGCGCGCGAGCGCGGCTGGGACGCGGTGGTGCTCAAGCCCGCGGTGGCGGCGGGCGGGCTCAAGGTCTTCATCGTCCGGCGCGAGCAGTGGGACGACGCGAGCGCGAAGGTGGCGGAGCTGGCGAAGGAGGGCGACGTGATGGTGCAGCCCTACCTGCGCGCCTTCGAGACGGAGGGCGAGCGCTCGTACATCTTCTTCAACGGCGTCTTCAGCCACGCGGTGCGCCGCCCGCCCACGCTGACCACCGCACCCCGGGGCTTCGCGGAGCCGCACGGCTTCACGCCGGACAACGCGGCGGAGCAGCAGCTGGCGCACGAGGTGATGGAGGCGTCCGGGGGCGCGCGGCTGTTGTACGCGCGCGTGGACGTGGCCACGGACAACGAAGGGCGCACCCGGCTGCAGGAGGTGGAGGTGACGGAGCCGTGCCTCTTCCTGCCCATGGACGCGGGCGCGGCGGAGCGGATGGCGAAGGCCGTCGTTGCCCGGTTGTAGCCTTTCGGGTCGCCCCATTCGCCCACTCGTGGACACCTGGGAGGCCGTCAGGGCGACGCGAAAGCGGCGGATGGGGTTATGAATGGGCCATGCGAGCCCTGTTGCTCTCGCTGCTCATCCGGCAGCACATGGCACTCAAAGAGAAGTTCAACGCCAAGTACCCGCACGCGTGGCTGGTGTGGGAGGCGGGCGCGTGGAACGTCCCCGAGGAGCAGAACGTGGCGGCCACGCGGCTGCCCATGATGGACCTGCGCGACTGCCTGCCCGCGGGCGACGCGCTGTGCTTCGAGCTGATGGGGGTGGCGGACCGCGGCCCCCTGAAGCTGGGGCGCGCATCGCACAACACCTTCGTCGTCAACGACGCCACGGTGTCTCGCGAGCAGTTCGCCCTGCACCCCTCGCCGGACGGCGGCTGGAAGGTGGAGCGGCTGGCGCAGTCCCGGCCGGTGACGGTGAACGGCGAGGCGCTGGAGGCGGAACAACCGCGCCTCCTGAGCACGGGCGACGAGCTGAAGGTGGGCGACGTGCGCCTCACCTTCCACGACGCCCCGTCGTTCCACGCGCGCATCGGCCGCATCGCCGCGCAGGTGCTGGCGCAGGCCGCCGCGCCGCCACCGCCGCAGCGCTGAGGCCCGCACGGGCTGCCTCGCCCGCGCCGCGGAAGCGTGTCGTGAACGTCGGGCGGCGCTGGCAGGCCGCCTACCGCCCCACGGTGCCGAGCGTCGTGTCCCGGGGATTCGGCGCCGTGGCGAGCCACACCGCGCCGCCCGCGAGCAGCGCCACCGCGCCCGCGCCCGCCCAGACGTACCAGCGGCGCGTCCACGGCTTGGAGGCGCCCGCATCCGTCTGCACGGACGCGTCCGGCACCTGCATGGCCAGGGCTTCCGAGGCCCCGTTCTTCTCCCGCGCGGCGGACGGATTCGCGGCGAGCCTCGCCTCGTTGGCGCGTGCCTCCGCCAGCGCGGCCTGCTCCCGCGCCTTCTGAAGCTCGCGGTCCCTGGCGAAGCGCTCGCGCTCCCGGCGCTGCTCCTCCTGGACGCGCACCTTCGCGTCCATCTCCGCGATGAGCTCGCGCACCACGTCCGCGTTGGCCGGCTCCCCCTGCGACAGCGACAGGTAGCGCCGGTAGAAGAAGGACGCGCGCGACGGGTTGTTCAGCTGCCGGTGGCACTGCGCGATGTTGAAGAGGAACGCGGGCAGCGGCTTGAGGCGGTACGCCTCGCTGAAGGCCTTGAGCGCCCGGTCGAACTCGCCCAGGTCGTACGCCAGGTTGCCCTCGGAGAACTTCTCCCGCGCCGGGTCGTCCGCGGCGGTCGCCGTCGCCTCCGCCGCCACCGCCGGGAACGGCGTCCCCAGCGCGAGCGCGAGCGCCAGGCTCAGGGCCTTGGGCTCACTGCGACGCGAACGGATCAATGACCGCATCCCGGCTTCCTCCCTTGCGGCCCGGCCCACGCGCGGGGGCTCGGCGCGGCCCCGCGCTCGCCTTCACGAGCGGCACGGACAGCTCCGCGGCGGCGGCATCCTGCTTCAGCTCCACCGTCCGCTCCAGCGGAACGTAGCCCGCGAGCTCCACGCGCAGCTGCGGCGGCACGGCCTTCCGGGTCAGCGCCTTCGTCAGCGGCGTGACGCCCAGCTCCTCGCCGGTGTCCACGCGCACCACCTTCGCGCCCGGCGGCGACGAGTGCACCGTGAGCGTCACCGGATCCGCCGCGCCCGCCACCGGCGCCACCTGGGCGGCCAACTCCGTGACGGACGCCACCGCCACCGGAGCCTCCCCGGCATGAGAGGCGCGCATCGAGTGCAGCCCCTTCCAAGTCGTGATGCCAGACACCAGCGCGAGCGCCGCCAGCCCCACGGACACCTGGAGCCGCCGGGAGCGCAGCAGGCCCGGCACCCGCATGCGCAGGGTGGGCCGCTCCGCCTCCTCCACCACCAGCGCCTCCGTGCGCGGCTCCGGGGCCGGCGCGGTGGGCATCAGGAGCAGCGCCGTGGTGACCTCCGCCAACTGCTGGGGCCGTCCTTCCGGCTCCTTCGCCAGGCAGCGCATCACCAGCTGCGCCAGCTCCGGCGGCACGCGCTCGCCCGAAGGCAGGTGCGACGGCAGCGGCGGCGGCGGCTGGGTGATGATCTGCACCACCAGCTGCCCGAAGGCGGACGCCAGGAAGGGCGGGTGGCCGGAGAGCATCTCGTAGAGGATGTTGCCCACCGCGTAGATGTCCGCGCGCCCGTCCACCGGCAGCCCCGCGGCCTGCTCCGGCGCCATGTACGCGGGCGTGCCGATGATGGTCCCGTCCAGCGTGCCGGTGAGGCTCACGCCCGTCTGCGTGGTGATGAGCTTCGCCACGCCGAAGTCCAACACCTTCACGAAGTCCCGCTGCCCGGAGCGCTGCGTGATGAAGAGGTTGTCCGGCTTGATGTCCCGGTGCACCACGCCCACCTGATGGGCCGCGCCCAGCGCCGCGCACACCTGCACGCCCATGCGCTGCACGCGCTCCAGCGTCAGCCCCTCTTCCTTCAAGAGCGCCGCCAGGCTCTGCCCGCGCAACAGCTCCATCACGCAGTAGACGTGCCCGTCGGGCGACTCGTCCACGAAGTCGAAGACCTCCACGATGTGCTCGTGGTTGATCTGATTGACGGTGCGCGCCTCCTGGAAGAAGCGCTGCACGAACGAGCTGTCCCGCGCGTGCTCCGGCTTGAGCACCTTGAGCGCCACCTGGCGTCCCAGCCGCACGTGCCGCGCCTGGAACACGCGGCCCATGGACCCTTCGCCCAGCAGCTTCTCCAGCTGGTAGTTGCCCAGCACCGCGCCTTCCTGCGCCTCCTGTCCGACCGGCGACATCACGACTGGCGCTCCGCCACCGTCGGTCACGGCGTCACCCGATTCGGACAGGACTGTGTGTGCGAAGAGGTCGTCGGTGCCCATGGGGGGATCAGGTTTCCATGCCCGGGCGACCCTGCAACCCACGGGAGGGCATCAATCGCGCGCGAAGCGGAAAAACTTTCGACACGTGACGATTCACCCGCCGTGTACCGGATGGACAGGTGGCATGTACGGCGGCCACGCACCTTGAGTCCACGGACATTGAAATACTTCTCCATACAGCCCACTCCCGTCCAAATCCCCCAGCGCACGATGGTCGCCGCTTGGATGCGGCGGGTCAACGTGGGCGGAGGTCGTCAGGCACCGGGGGGCACGCGGAGTGTTCCCGTTCGTGTTCCCGCTG